>USQV01000251.1 GCA_900556965.1 uncultured Clostridium sp. | reverse complement strand
GCTTTCCTGCAAGCTTTCCGATCGTTGTAGTCTTTCCTACACCATTGACACCGATAACGAGAACCACCGATTTATGATGCTCAAATTCGTAAGCATTTTCTCCCAGATCCATTTTTCTTTTGATACTGTCGATAAGCACCTGCCTGCACTGAGCAGGATCTTTTAAATGCTGCTCCTTAACGGTCTTTTTTAATTCCTCGATCACGGACATGGTGGTCTGTATGCCCATATCCCCCATGATCAGGGTTTCCTCCAGCTCCTCATAAAAGTCTTCATCGATGGCAGAGAACCCGGAGAAGATCGAATCGATCCCGGAAACAATGTTCTCACGCGTCTTTGTCAGGCCGGATACCAGCCGGGAAAAAAATCCCTTCTTCTTTTCTTCCATACTTCCCTCCTGCTATTTTAATTAATTCAGATCATTTTCAATCAGATTAACGGATACCAATGTGGAAACACCCTTTTCCTGCATGGTAATACCATATAGGCGGTCCGCTGCCACCATGGTACCGCGGCGGTGTGTGATAACGATAAACTGAGTATGCTTTGTGAGCTTATGTAAATATTTCGCATACCGGTCGACGTTTGAATCGTCGAGGGCTGCCTCGATCTCATCGAGAAGGCAGAAGGGAGACGGCTTCAGGTTCTGGATCGCAAACAGCAATGCGATGGCAGTCAGTGCCTTTTCTCCTCCGGACATCTGCATCATATTCTGAAGCTTTTTCCCTGGGGGCTGCGAAATGATCTGGATCCCTGCTTCAAGGATGTCTTCCTCCTCCATAAGCTCAAGAGAACCATGTCCGCCGCCAAAGAGTTCCCGGAATACCCGGTCAAATTCAGCACGGATCTCGGCAAATTTTTCTGCAAATTGCTTCCGCATGCCCGTATCAAGCTCCTCGATTATCTTATACAGAGCTTCCTGGGCGGTAATAAGATCCGAATGCTGGGCCTTCATAAATTCGTAGCGTTCAGAGATCTCTTTATAGTCCTCGATGGCATTTACATTGACATTCCCGAGGGCGCGAATGCTCATTTTTAATTCCGCGATCTGCTTTCGCATTTCAGGAACAGAGGAAAGGGACGGATCCTTAAAGGCGGTTGCACTGGAATAAGTAAGCTCATATTCATTCCAGATATAGTTGACAGCGGAATCCCGCTTTTCTTCCTGCTTTTCGATTTGGCTCTGCAAGCGAAAAATCTCTTTATCGAGGCGGGAGATGCGGTCGGAGGATGCCTCCCGGCGGTCAAAGAAGGATTTCTGACCACGGCTTTTTTCTTCCTTTTTATTCTGTGCCTGCTGCGTTTCTTCTTTGAGAAGCTCGATTTTCTGCTGTTCCTTCCGGATCTCTGTTTTAGAGGCTTCGATCTCGTCGAGCTTTTCCTGTATCATACATTTACTGTTGCCGGAGCCGTCAGAAAGTGTTTTCTTTTCCCCGCAAAGCTTTGAGGCTTCATCCATCAGTCGAAGTATATTCTGTTCCAGAAAGAGCGTCTGCTGTTCTGTGTTTGCTGCTTCCAGCCGGATCCCAGACAGCTCGGCAGATTTTTCCTCTTTAAGCTTTTTCGCTTCCTCGAGAGCTGTTCTGTCTGCTTCCATTTTCTCATTAGTCTTTTGGTTCCGGTCTTCCAGCTCACTAAGCTCCCCACGGATATTGGAAATTCCTTCGTGTATCTCCTTAAGCTGCTCCTCAAGCTGTCTGTTTTCCTGTTTCATATCTGTGGAAGACAGCTGAAGTTCTTCTTTTTTCTTTTTGAGCTGTGACAGCGAAAGCTTCGCCGTGTTTTCTTCAAGGTACTTCTGCTGCAGCGTTTCTCTGTTTGCCGCAAGCTCTGTATTTTGAGCCTCCAGCAGCTTTTCGGCGTCAACCAGATCTTTCTGTAGGGAATCAACATTTCTCAGAGCCTTTTTACATGTCTCCTCCAGCTCATCCATCTCTCTTTTTCTTCCGAGGAGATTGCTGGAATTTTTAAAAGCGCCTCCGCTTAAGGATCCGCCCGGATTCAAAAGCTCTCCCTCCGGCGTTACGATACGAAGGGTATGGTTGTACTTTCTGGCAATGACGATGGCATTGTCAATATTATCAACGACAAGAACCTTTCCGAGAAGATAGCGTACCAGCTCTCTGTATTCGTCCCGGGCCTTCACTAACTCAGAGGCAGCCCCTATCGCCCCCGGTTCCTTTAATGCCGGGCTGTTTGCGATCCCCCCTCTGCCTGAGATTGCCGTTAAGGGGAGGAAGGTGGCTCTGCCGAAGCGGTTCTTTTTTAAATATTCGATCAGCGACTTTGCCGTTTGCTCGGAGTCTGTTACCACGTTCTGGATACTTCCGCCCAGTGCAGTTTCGATGGCGATCTCATATTCCTTTGGTACCTCGATAAGATCCGCCACCACTCCATGGATCCCACGGACACGTCCGCGGCATTCCATGACACGTTTGATACTGTTTCCGTAGCCATCGTAGCGCTCCGCAAGGTTTCTTAAGGAATCCAGCTTTGTGTGTGCAGTATGATATTCCTGTTGGATATTATTGAGATTGCGGTTCAATCGGCGTATTTCATTATCTGTTGCGGCGGCATCCGCGTCAAGAG
>USQV01000250.1 GCA_900556965.1 uncultured Clostridium sp. | reverse complement strand
GAGTGGAAAAGCCGAAAAAGCCAGCGAATTTCGCTGGCTTTCCCGGTGGAAATCCATAGATCAGTAAGATTATAAAGAACTGCTCCAACATAACTATAGGCCATAAGGACACTGACGGCCAGACCAAGTACGGTAAATACGGAAAAATAGTCCCTTCTTCTAAACTCCATGTTATTTCCTTTTCTTTATTGTACGATCTTAGTTTCTATAAGATCTTTGACATGATCTCACTGCTTCTGGCAATAAACTTTGTCATACGCTCAGGAGAAAGACTGCCGTGGGCAAGCTTTGCAAGGTCATAAAGCTGCTCGCAGATCTTCTTTGTATTTTCTCCGTCCTTATGCTCCATGACATATTTTACAAGATCATTATTTGCATTCAGTACCAGTGTTTCGGAAACTGGGAAAAGATCCTGTCCGCCGCCGTATACGCTATACATCTTCATCATATCCTGCATACGTCTGCTTTCCTCAGATACGGTGATCATGGAAGCGATACCGGCATTTTTAAGCTTCTCCACCTTGACATCGAGCTTGTCGTTTTCAAGGGCTTTCCGGAAGGTCTCCGTCAGGCTCTCGGCATCCTTCTTTGCCTGCTCCTTAGAGGCCTCGTCCTCATTGGCGGCCTGCTCCTTAAAGGTGTCATTGACATCTGCATCGATACGAAGGAATTTCAGCTTTTCATTCTTCTGCTCAAGATGAGAGATAAACGGAGAATCGATTGCATGGGGCAGGATAACTGCATCGAGGCCGGCCTCCTTAAACATATTGATGTACTGGCTCTGTTCCTTCTCATCTGTTACATAGAAGATCTCATTCTCATGACCCTTTTCCTTATTTTCTTCCAGACAGTCCTTTAAGGTCAGATATTTGCCTTCCAGATTTTTAAAGATGATATAGTCATTCATCTTCTCTGCGAACTTTTCATCCTTCAGGCATCCGAATTTAATAAACGGATTGATGTCATCCCAGTATTTTTCATAGGTCTCCCTGTCGGTCTTGCACATTCCGGAGAGCTTGTCAGCAACCTTCTTGGTAATATAATCAGAGATCTTCTTTACGAAGCCGTCATTCTGAAGGGCACTTCTGGATACGTTAAGCGGCAGATCCGGACAATCGATAACACCCTTTAACAGCATAAGAAATTCCGGAATGACCTCTTTGATATTATCTGCGATAAATACCTGATTGTTGTAGAGCTTGATCTTTCCTTCGATGCTCTCATACTCCATATTGATCTTCGGGAAATACAGGATTCCCTTCAGGTTAAACGGGTAATCCATATTCAGGTGGATCCAGAACAGCGGTTCCTTGAAATCCATAAATACCTTGCGGTAAAATTCCTTATATTCTTCTTCTGTACACTCGTTCGGATGCTTATTCCAGAGTGGATGGATATCATTGATGGGCTGCGGGCGCTTTAAGATCTTATATTTCTCCGTTTTCGGTGAGACCTCAACGGTTTCCTTTGTCCCGTCCTCTTTTTCCTTTTCCTCTGTCTTTGCTTCCTCTACGATGGTTTCAATTACCGTATCCTTTTCTGTCAGCTCGTCCTTTTCCACTGTCTCATACTGCGGCTCGGCCGTTTCATCACTGACATAGATCTCTACCGGCATAAATGCACAGTATTTTTCCAGAACCTCACGGGCACGGTATTCGTTGGCAAATTCTGTACTGTCTTCATTTAAATACAGCGTGATGACTGTTCCGACTTCCTTTCTGTCACCCTCTGTCATTTCATATTCTGTGCCGCCATCTGATTCCCAGTGAACCGGTTTTGCATCCTTTTTATAAGATAAGGTATCGATCGTCACCTTATCGGCAACCATAAAAGCAGAATAAAAGCCCAGTCCGAAATGTCCGATGATCTGATCTTCATTTGCCTTATCCTTATATTTATTCAGGAAATCCTGTGCTCCGGAAAAGGCGATCTGGTTGATATATTCCTCGACTTCTTCCTCTGTCATGCCGAGACCGTTATCGGTAATACGGATCGTTTTCTCTTTCGGATCAACAACAACATCTACCTTATAAGAAACGCCCTCCGGCTCCTCGTATTCCCCCATGAGAGCCAGCTTTTTCAGCTTTGTGATCGCATCACAGCCATTGCTCACCAGCTCACGATAAAAAATATCATGATCTGAATACAGCCACTTTTTTATAATTGGGAAAATATTTTCACTGTTAATGGATAAGCTACCGCTCTTTGCCATAATTAACCACTCCTGTTCTTTCTTGTCATTCTATCGATCTGCCGCTGCCGCACTGTGCTGTCTGCACTGCTCTATTCTTCACAACGGTTCTCATTTTCTTTTACAGGAGATATTGTAATACTCCCCGAACAAAATGTCAACAGATTTTTAGCACTCAATGATAGTGAGTGCTAATAAGGTTGCATGATGCATCTGCGCCTAACGGCGACCGCCAGCTTGTCCTCAAACTCCCGGTTCAGTGCCCGGGAGATATGCTCCGGCACCAGCTCCATAGCTTCCGCCTTGGCGAAGGAGAATTGTGCCAGCGCACGAATTATGTTTCCGCGCTCCGCCTCATAGAGCACCACCGCGTCCTGCGTCCGGTCGTAGACCTTGACCGCCTGCA
>USQV01000249.1 GCA_900556965.1 uncultured Clostridium sp. | reverse complement strand
GTATTAAAGCAGCCGCAGTATCAGCCGATGCCGGTTGAGTATCAGGTTATGATCATCTATGCGGCAACGAAAAAGTATCTTCTGGATATTCCGACAAGTGAGGTTCTTACTTTTGAGAAGGAGCTGTTTAAGCTTGTAGATACAAAATATCCGGATATTCCAAAGAGTATCCGCGAAACAAAGGAGCTGAAGCCTGAGACGGAGGAGCTTCTGAAAAAAGCAATCGATGAGTGCAAGGCAGCAAGATAAGGCAGGTGATATATCATGGCAACCATGAGAGATATTAAACGCAGAAAAGCCAGTATTGAAAGTACCGAGCAGATTACCAAGGCCATGAAACTTGTTGCTACTGTCAAGCTCCAGAAATCCAGAGCAAAAGCAGAGAACTCCCGGCTGTACTTCAACATGATGTATAAGACGATCCAGGAGATGCTGAAAAAATCAGAAGGCATCGACCATGAATTTCTGAGAGTAGGGAGCTCCGCAAAAAAAGCGATCGTGGTCATCACCTCGAACCGCGGCCTGGCAGGCGGATATAATGCCAATATCGTTCGTCTGGTGACGGGAAGCGGGATCCCGGCAGAGGATGCAAGGATCATTGCTGTCGGCAGAAAGGGCAGAGATGCATTATCCAGAAAAGGATATGAAATTGCATCCGATCACTCCGATGTGATCAACGAGCCTCTGTTTTCTGACGCTATGGAGATCACCAGAGAGCTTCTTGCAATGTTTGAAAAGGATGAGATCGGTGAGATCTATCTGGCCTACACTTCATTTAAGAATACGGTAAGTCAGGTTCCGAAGCTGATGAAGCTTCTTCCGGTCGATTTAGAGGCAGTCGAGACAGAGGAAGCATCGGAGGAGAGTGAGGGTCTGAAAGCAGATCTTCTTCTTATGAACTATGAACCGAATGCAACAGAGGTACTCGATGCGATCATCCCCAAATATATGAGCAGCCTGATCTATGGTGCGTTTCTTGAGGCTGTGGCCAGTGAGAATGGTGCGCGTATGACGGCTATGGATTCGGCTACGAATAATGCGGAGGATATGATCGCCAAGCTGTCCTTACAGTACAACCGTGCAAGACAGGGCTCCATAACTCAGGAGCTGACGGAGATCATTGCAGGCGCCAATGCCATTGAAGGATAACGAAGGCGCAGGTGAATTAAGATTATGACAAGGAGAAATGAGATGGCAGAGAATAACATTGGTAAGATCACTCAGGTCATCAGTGCCGTTCTGGATATTAAATTCCCCCAGGGCGGACTTCCTGAAATCAATGACGCCATTGAGATCACCAGAAAAGATGGTGGGAAGCTGATCGTTGAGGTTGCCCAGCATTTAGGTGATGATACAGTTAGATGTATCGCTCTCGGCCCCACCGACGGTCTTGTCCGCGGAATGGAAGCAGTGGCAACCGGCGGACCGATCATGGTTCCGGTGGGCGAGAAGACATTAGGCCGTATTTTCAATGTTCTGGGAGATCCGATCGATAATAAAGAGAAGCCGCAGACCGAAAAGACACTTCCTATCCACAGAAAGGCACCGACCTTTGAGGAGCAGTCTACAGAGACAGAGGTTTTAGAGACCGGTATCAAGGTAGTTGACCTTCTCTGCCCCTATCAGAAGGGTGGAAAGATCGGTCTGTTCGGAGGCGCCGGTGTAGGTAAGACAGTTCTGATCCAGGAGCTGATCCGTAACATTGCCACAGAGCATGGCGGATATTCTGTATTTACCGGCGTTGGAGAGCGTACCCGTGAGGGAAATGACCTGTATAATGAAATGACAGAGTCAGGTGTTATCAATAAAACGACCATGGTGTTCGGACAGATGAACGAGCCGCCGGGAGCACGTATGCGTGTCGGACTTACAGGCCTTACCATGGCTGAGTATTTCCGTGATGAGGGCGGAAAGGACGTTCTTTTGTTCATTGATAATATTTTCCGATTCAGCCAGGCAGGTTCTGAGGTGTCCGCCCTGCTGGGTCGTATGCCGTCTGCCGTGGGTTATCAGCCGAACCTGGCAACGGAAATGGGTGCTTTGCAGGAAAGAATTACTTCCACCAAAACCGGCTCCATCACATCTGTGCAGGCAATTTATGTTCCTGCCGACGACTTGACAGACCCTGCTCCGGCAACGGCGTTTGCTCATCTGGATGCCACAACGGTACTTTCCCGTTCCATTGTGGAATTGGGCATTTATCCTGCCGTTGACCCGCTGGATTCCACATCCCGTGCATTGGATCCGAAGATCATCGGTGAAGAGCATTATCAGGTTGCCAGAAATGTGCAGAGTATTTTGCAGAGATATAAGGAATTGCAGGATATTATCGCCATTCTCGGTATGGACGAATTGGGCGATGAAGACAAAATCATCGTTAACCGTGCCAGAAGAATTCAAAGATTTTTGTCCCAGCCTTTCCATGTTGCCGAACAGTTTACCGGTATGGAAGGCAAGTACGTTCCTCTGGAAAAAACTGTTGCCGATTTCAAGGAACTTTGTGAGGGTGAATATGACGATTTGCCCGAACAGGCGTTCCTGTTGGTAGGCACTATCGAAGAAGCTGTTGCCAAAGCGGAAAAAATGAAAGCGGCAGG
>USQV01000248.1 GCA_900556965.1 uncultured Clostridium sp. | reverse complement strand
GGCATGATCGGCGGAAAACACCGCTCTAACACAGAGCTTGTGGCACAGGGCGCCGGAAATATTGTTTCTGCATTGTTCGGAGGAATCCCTGCAACGGGAGCCATAGCTCGTACTGCGGCCAATGTTAAGAACGGCGGACGCACTCCGGTGGCCGGTATGGTGCATGCCGTTGTCCTGCTTCTGATTCTTGTGATCCTGATGCCGTGTGCAAGCTGGATCCCAATGCCGACCATCGCGGCGATCCTTTTCATGGTTGCCTATAATATGTGCCAGTGGAGAACCTTCTTAAAACTGGTAAAGACAGCACCAAAGAGCGATATCCTTGTCCTTGTACTGACGTTCTTCCTGACCGTGATCTTTGACCTTGTTGTCGCCATTGAGGTTGGAATGCTTTTATCCTGTCTTCTGTTCATGAAGCGCATGAGTGACGAGACAGGAACCAGAAGCTGGCTTTACGCAGAGGAGGCAGCGGCAGCAGAAAAATCTTCTAAAGACTTACGCCATATCCCGCTGGAGCTTGCCGTATATGAGATCACAGGCCCATTATTCTTCGGAGCAGCAGACAGAATCAATCAGATCGAGACTGCCGACGGAACAAGATGCCTGATCCTTCGTATGCGTGCGGTACCGGCTCTTGACAGCACAGCAATGAATGCGATGACCGCTCTCTACGAACGGTGTCAGAAAAAGGGAATCACTCTGATCCTGTCCCATGTCAATGAGCAGCCGATGCAGGCAATGGAGAAGGCCGGCTTTGTTGAGCTGGTGGGCAGAGAGCATTTCTGCGATAATATCGAGGAAGCCCTCAGCCATGCCGATGAGGTACTCGAAAAATAGGAAAATGATCCCGTTAGGTGGTCTTTACCGTGGTGAGGTGATCTCTACAGTCCTGCCGCCGAGATCCTCATAAATACGATGGGAGATGGAGATCACGGTTCTGCCCCTTGATGCACGCTGCAGAGCAGTCAGAACACGGGCCTCTGTTTCGGAGTCAAGATTTGCGGTGATCTCATCGAGAAGCAGCACAGCCGGATCGGAGGCAGCGGCCCGGGCGATCGATAAGAGCTGCCATTCGCCTTGCGAAAACAAGCCCTCAGTGCAGAGGGTCAGATATCCGTCCGGAAGCAGCCGGATCGCTTCATCGATCCCGGAAAGTCTGGCAGCCTTTTGGGCCATTTCAATAGTAATGGAAGGATCGGACAGCGTGATCTGATCCAGCACCGTGCCGGGGACACGGGAAAACCTCTGTTCGACGCAGCAGATACAGGAACGGCGTTTTTCATCGGGGATATCAAAAGCATGAACGCCTCCGATCGTGACCGAACCTGCCTGAGGCGGATACAGTCCGAGAAGAAGACGAAAGATCGTGCTTTTTCCGGCCCCGGTACGCCCGATGAGGGTTACATGCTCCCCTTTATTTACAGTCATAGAAAAATCGACCAGCACAGGATGTTCATCGTAACCGAAGGTGACATGGGAAATAACCACGTCCCCCTGTGCCTGATCTTTTTTTATCTCAATCGAGAAGTCTTCCACCTCTTTAGTTGGTGAGTAATAGTAAATTGGTTTCAGTGGGAGGTGGGTCTCCGACTGAGATAAACGCTCCTTAAGGGCGAGAAATGCATTGATCCGGCTGACACCGGCCATGGCAGATTGCACAGCCTGTATTTCCATCCCCAGACTTTCTATTGGGGCAAAGATACGGGAAATGTAATTGATGACAGCAACGGAGGTGCCGACCGACATTCCGAAAAGAGTAAGGAATTCCGGTCTTTTTGAGGCGGAGAGCAGCATGACGATGCCGACAACGGCAGCGTTTAATAAAAGTACGACCGGAGAATAAACGGCATCATAGAAATTAGTTTTCTCCATGGCACGGTAGCTTTCCGTGATCCGCCGGTCATAGCGCTGTTCCATATACGCTTCCATTCCGAGAAGGCGTATGGTTCTTATGTTGTGGAGTGCTTCCGGCACCTGTGCGGAAACTGCGGCAACAGCACGGCGGTTTTCCAGCTGTGATGCAAGCATTCTTTTCTGCACAAGCCGCGTAAAGGCGGCAAAGGGTGGAAGAATGAAAAGTAAGATCAGGGCAAGTCCGGGATTCTTAATCGCAATGACGGCCATGATGGAGATGATCCGGCAGGCGTCTGCAGCCATGCTGATAATACCGGAGGCAAACAGCGTTTCTACTGTATTTACATCTCCGGAAAAACGGGCAGCAAGCGTGCCGGGTTCCTGCTCAGCAAGCGTTTTTGCCGGGAGGCGCTTAAGCTTCCCGGCCATTTCCGAACGCAGGGCATGCGTCATTTTCTGACCAAAGAGCACCAGCAAAGCTTCCTGAGCGGAGGAAGCACCGTTTTCGAGAAGGACACTTCCAAAATACAGGAGTACAGCAGCAAAGGATAAGGAATATCCGTCTGTCAGCCGGTCAATGATCCTTGCCAGCAGCAAAGGAGGTATGAGGGAGGCAATTACGGATACCGTAACACACAAAATCACTCCCACAGTAAGAAAGCAGTGAGACAGCGCTTCTTTTTTTATGATCGAAAAAACACTTATGTCTTTATTCGTTTTCACTATGTTCACCTCCGATCTGATTTTCATAGAGGTG
>USQV01000247.1 GCA_900556965.1 uncultured Clostridium sp. | reverse complement strand
CGGATCCTGAATTTGTATCCCGATTTTTAGAGGATAAAAAATATGAGTATGTCATTGCGGTGGATGCGGGGCTTCATGTATGTAAGCAGCTTGGCATCAAGCCGGATCTTCTCGTAGGGGATTTTGATACCTATGGGAGAGAGGAGATCCTCCGTTACGAAAATCTTTCGGATTGTAAATTGGATATCCACCGTCCGGAGAAAGACGAGACGGACACAGAGCTGGCCTTTTTTGATGCGGCTGCCGCCGGTTTTACCGAAGCCGATGTGCTGGGCGCGACAGGAGGACGGCTGGATCATGAGCTTTCCAACATCTTTCTTGCCGCCCAGGCGAGAAAAATGGGGCTGTCTGTGAATCTCTATGACAGGCAGAACAGAATCTATGTATTAGATGCCAAGCTGGGAAAAACCCATACATTTGAAAAGAAAAATATGTACGGAACGTATATTTCGTTTCTTCCTCTTTCAGAAACGGTTTCAGGTATCACGTTGACCGGCTTCCGATATCCCCTTCACAATAAAACGATCTCCATGGGCGAGAACCCCGGTCTCTGCGTGAGCAATGAGATCGAAGAAGACAGAGCAGAGCTTACCTTTTCTCAGGGCGTCCTGCTTTGTATGGAAACGAAGGATCGATCCTGATCTTTTTATCTCGGTGTTTCCAAAAACTGGCATTGACGAAAAATATCAAACTGGATATTTTGAACCTCCGCCTTTCGTGCTACCATGTTTAGGACAGATCACAAAGAGAATGCGTGATCAAATTTTGGAGTACAAAGGGAGAGAAGAACTATGTCAGAGAGAAAAAACGATAATCTTCAGAAAATCATACAGGCAGGCTTGATGGCGGCGCTGTGCTATGTTGGATATGCAGTATTTCCTGCTATTTCAGCAAGCGGTACAAAGATCCATATCGGAAATGCCTTTGTTGTAATGGCTGCCTATCTTTTAGGCGGTGTATACGGAGGTCTGTCCGGCGCTGTAGGTCTTTCCATCGCCGATATTTTAGGCGGATATGCTGCTTCTGCTCCGAGAACCTTTATTACAAAGCTTGTGATCGGCCTGATCACCGGATTTGTGGCCCACAAGATCGCCGGGCTTTCCAAAGACCATACACAGGGATATCTCCTTAAATGGTCAGCGATCGCAGCTGTCTGCGGACTTGGCTTCAACTGCATATTTGAGCCGTCCTTAAAGTATGTGTGGTATACCCTGCTTTTCCCGAATCCGGATAAAGCGGCATCAGCGATCAAGGCACTCCTTGCAGTAACAACATATACAACGATCATCAATGCAGTCATCAATTCCGTTATCGCCGTAGTGCTTTATATGGCCCTCAGACCGGCGTTAAAGAAAGCCGGATTGCTTTTGCCTGTTGCTGCTAAAAGGAATGAAAAACATGCATAATACACAGAAAAAAATTGCAGTAATAAATGATCTTTCCGGGTATGGCCGCTGTTCTTTGACAGTGGCTATACCCATTTTGTCCGCTATGGGGATCCAGACGTGTCCGATTCCCACAGCGATACTCTCTAACCACACGGGCTTCCCGGTGTTCTTTATGGATGATTATACGGACAAAATGCGTGAATACGCAGATAAGTGGACAAAGCTGGGACTTACCTTTGATGGAATATCCACCGGCTTTCTCGGCTCCTTAGAGCAGATCGCTATTGTAACAGAGATCATAGAAGCACTAAACGATGAAAATACTATGATATTTGTAGACCCCGTTATGGGAGATCATGGTGTCCGTTATCAGACCTACACGGAAGAAATGTGTGAGGAGATGAAGCTTTTAGTCGGGCTCGCAGATGTAGTCATGCCAAACGTGACAGAAAGCTGTATCCTTACGGGAATTCCCTATAAGGAAAGCGGATGGACAAGAAAAGAAATTTTAAATATGGCTATGATGCTGAGGCTGATGGGAGCTGATTCCGTTGTCATAACCGGAATACGGGAAGGCAGCTTTTATACAAATGCCGTTTTGGAGCGCGGCAGCAATGAGGTTGAGTTTGTCCGGACAAAGAGCGGAGGAGCACAGAGACCGGGAACCGGAGATGTATTCTCGTCGGTAGTTTCCGGAGCGGTGATGAACGGAAGGCCCCTTCGCGAGGCCGTGGAAATGGCAGCAAAATTTGTGAAGGAGTGTATTATACGCTCCGACTTAAGAGAGATCCCCTGTGCGGAGGGAGTCTGTTTTGAGGAGCTGCTGGGGAGACTGACGAAAAAATAGCGGAATCCCCTTTCATTTCAATTAGAAATATGATATGATACCAAAAGCAAGAAGAAGGAGATAATAGTCATGTTAGATTTGAGATTCGTCAGAGAAAACCCGGAAATCGTCAAACAGAATATTCGGAATAAATTCCAGGATGCGAAGCTTCCTCTTGTCGATGAAGTGATCGAACTGGACGAGGAGAGCCGTAAGGTAAAGAAGGAGGCAGATGACCTCCGTGCCAACAGAAATAAAATTTCAAAGCAGATCGGTGCTTTAATGGGTCAGGGAAAGAAAGAGGAGGCAGAGGCTGTTAAGAAACAGGTAACAGAGGCTTCCGATCATCTGGCTGAACTCGAGGAGAAGGAAAAAGATCTCGAGGCCAGAATTAAAAAGATCATGATGACCATCCCCAACA
>USQV01000246.1 GCA_900556965.1 uncultured Clostridium sp. | reverse complement strand
CACCCTTTACCAAAACCGGCTCCAAAGCCGGAATGCTCTCATCCCGATACATCCGGCAGTTTCCGTAGCCATAATTCAATAATGTCATGGCATCCCGGAAACGTGTCTTATAATCGGGAGCCGCCATGATCGCCGCGATTAGTTCGATCCCATCCTTTTCGGCTGTTGCCGCAAGGCAATATTTTGCGATGCTGGTGGAACCTGTTTTTAAGCCCGTCACCCGGAAGTTTGCCGCCATTTTAAGCAGCTTATTTGTGTTCGATAAGCCAAATTCCTTTGATCCCTGTTTCGTAACGTGTGTGATGTTCTCCATCCAGATCGTAGAGTATGCGGTGATCTGCGGATATCTGGTGAGCAGCTCTCTCGACATCAGCGCGATATCTCTGGCTGTGGTCACATGCTCCGGGTCCGTTGTGAGGCCGCAGCAATCCACAAATCTCGTGTGCTCCATTCCAAGTCCGGCGGCCCGTTCATTCATTTTTCTCACAAATGTACCTTCATCTCCGCTGACATACTCTGCCATTGCCACAGAGGCATCGTTTCCGGAAGCGATCACAATACACTTGATAAGCGTTTCCACGCTCTGTACCTCTCCCTCCTCAAGGAATACCTGAGAGCCTCCCATTGATTTCGCATAAGCACTTGTCACCACCTGATCCTCCAGACGGATCTGTCCGGACGCAAGGGCATCAAAGATCAGGATCAGGGTCATGATCTTTGTCACACTGGCCGGGTTTCTCGGTTCATCTGCATTTTTTTCATAGATCACCGTTCCGGTTTTTGCCTCCATCAAAAGCGCCGAGGGAGCAGAAACCTCCGGCTCCCCGGAGTGCGGCGCTTCCGGCACCCCGGCCTGAAGAAGACCTCGCGTCTGCCCGGTTGGAAAGAACGCTCCGGCCACTCCAGACGCTCCTGATGCTAAATCCTGACCAGACGCTGAAAATTGCCCGAATGCCGGTGCATATCCGGGGCTCCCAAGCATTAACACCACCGAACAGATTCCGGACACCATCTGCCTCATTACTCTTTTCAATTTTTCCTATCCTCTCACCTTATCTCCTCCTTATAAAATATGGGAGATACAAGCATAGTTATGTATCAGATCCTGATACAATCTCCATGACAGAAGCAGGAAACTATGATATACTGATCCTATACAAATAGATTAAGCATTCGAGGTGATATCATGCAATTTGAAGAAGATTTTAATCAGCGCCGCACTTACGTTTCCCGAAGAAGAAAACAACGAAAACGCCAGCGCACAGTACGGATCCTAATCACTCTCCTGATCGTGGGCGGGATCCTGCTGGCAGGAGGGGTATGTGCGTGGATGTTCCTGCGGCATGAAAAAAATAAAATTGCCGAGCAGGGCTCCGAAACGATCAACCAGTCCGATCCCGCTCCGGATGATCCTTCTCAGAATACCGGCTTGGAGCTCCCGGCGGATACCGGGGACGGATCGGAAACAGAAGGTACCGCCGATCCTGCCGGCGTGGACGCCCTCCTTGCATCTGCCGAAAAACTGGCAGCCGGATACGATTATGACGGTGCCATTGCCCTCCTGTCAGAAAACGCAGAGCTTTCCGAGGATCCTGCTGTTGCCGCAGCAATCACAGGCTATGAAGAAACAAAAGGCACTCTGGTGCGTGCCGACATCCATGCCATAACCCATGTGTTCTTCCACTCTCTCATCATGGATAATGCAAAAGCCTTCGACGGAGATTCCGATGAAAAGGGCTACAATCAGGTTATGACAACTAAAAATGAATTTTTAAAGATCCTGGATCAGATGTATGAACGCGGCTATGTGCTGGTACGGATCCACGATATCGCCCATGAGGAAACAGATGAGAACGGAAACAAAAAGTTTGTAGAAGGAAATATCATGCTTCCTCCGGGGAAGAAGCCCTTTGTCATGTCTCAGGATGATGTCTGCTATTATGAGTACATGAAGGGCGATGGTTTTGCCTCCCGTATCGTTATCGGTGAAGATGGAAAGCCTACCTGTGAAATGGAAATGGATGACGGAACGATATCCACCGGCTCCTACGACCTTGTACCGCTTCTTGAGGACTTTATTCAAGAGCATCCTGATTTCTCCTACAAGGGGGCGCGTGCGATAATCGCCTTTACCGGCTATCAGGGAGTTCTGGGCTATCGGACAGATCCGGAATATAAGGACTCTAATCCAAATTATGAGCAGGATAAGGAGACGGTAAAAAAGGTTGCCCAATGCCTTCGTGATAACGGCTGGGAGTTAGCCTCCCACAGCTGGGGACATATCAACATGACCTCCCGCTCTCTGGATGTGATCAAGACCGATACCGACAAATGGGAGGATCGTGTGGAAACTCTGATCGGCGATACCGATATCATTCTTTATCCCTTCGGCGCAGATATCGGTGACTGGCATGCCTACACAAGGGAAAATGCAAAATTCTCCTACCTGTATGACTGCGGCTTCCGTTATTTCTGCAACGTAGATTCCAACCCCTACTGGGTTCAGCTCGGAAACACCTACATGCGTCAGGGAAGACGTAATCTCGACGGTTATCGAATGTATTATGATCTTCCGGAAACAAATCCAAAGAAGGATCACCTGAGTGATCTCTTTGATGTTACCGAAGTATTTGACCGGGATCGCCCGAC
>USQV01000245.1 GCA_900556965.1 uncultured Clostridium sp. | reverse complement strand
ATCAAAGGGGCAAAGGCAAAGAACGTTCTTGTGGCAGATGGCTGTGTGATCGAGGGAGAAGTGGAAAACAGTATTTTGTTCCGTGGAGTAAAGATCGCTAAGGGAGCCAAGGTCAGAAACTGTGTGCTGATGCAGGATACAGTCGTTAAGGAAGGTGCGAGACTGGAATATGTGATCACCGATAAGAACGCTGTGATCAACGTAGGAAAAGAGCTTTACGGGACAGACAGCTTTCAGGTGTTTGTGCCAAAGAATCAGAATATATAAAATTAAGAAGGCAGAGCAGATATCGATCTTGGATATCTGCCCTGCCTCTTTTGTTACATGATAAGATATACCTCTGCAGTCGTGGTTCCGTGCTGAAGGGTTTCGGCATGTGTGTTGTAATATACATCAATGTGGTTGCCCTTTACCGCACCTCCGATGTCTTCTGCCACATATTCCACACCGTTGATCATCAGACGGCTTCCGATGGGGATGACCCGCGGGTCCACAGCGACGGTGTGCTTTGCCGATGCGAGAGCTCCGGAGCTTGTGCGCCGGCCCCAGCCTTCGGAGCAGCGGTAGCATGGACAGTAGGCGGTCAGGCGGAAGTTTCCGAGGGCGACCATATCTTCGGTTTCCTCATCTTCCTCGTAGCAGCTGCCGGCAGAGTATTTAAGGACACGGGACAGCGTGGAATCGCCGGAGGAAAGACGAATCGTGTAAGCACTGTCCGGAAGCAAAGCCCAGTCAACGACCACATGGAAGCCGTGCTCTCCGGTGCCGACCCCCTGAGCCTTCAGGTCGCTTCGGTATTCATTGGCGGTGGCAGTTAAGGAAGCCTTAACTTCTCCGGTTGCATCCTCGGTAACGGTCACGGTAACATCCTGGGCTTTATCAGGAGCGGAGGGATCCCAGAGCCATCCGGAGATGGTATTTCCCTCCACACTGTCCAGATGACCGTGTATCTGAGACGTATTTGCGTAGGCACAGACAGCGTTCAGAAGAACGAGCAGAAGAACGAGGGCGGTGCCGGAAATCAGTCTTTTTGTTATTTTCATTATTTCAATATCCTTTCCTTTTATGTTACACAACCGAAACAAACGTAACATAAATGTAATAAATTAGAAACAATTTTATATTTTACACATTTTTCCGGATTTGTCAAGTCTCTCCGGGATCATGCCCCTTTTAGGTCTTCGACTGAGATAAAGGCTCTGCGAGGATGCGCAGTGGTTCTCATCGGAATATAATTAATAAGAGCGGCTGATACGCAGATGATCCTTCATCTGCTTTGCAGCCGCTCTATAGCCGGGTATATCCCGATATTATTTTTTGTTTAATGATCTGTTTCTGCAACGGTGAAGACCTCGACATCCTGAAGACCGTAGGCGAGAGCTTCTTCATGGGTAGAAAAATAAATATCAAGCCGGTTATCGGTGATGCCTCCGCCCATATCCTCTACGGTGTAGACGATTCCGCCGATATAAAGCTTTGTGCCAAGGGGAAAACGTTCCAGATCGGCCGATATTGTGTGGTCTGCCTGGGGAACTTCACCGGAATAGGTGTATTTGTGGCCGCCGCTGCAGGTATCACAGTTACAGTAGGCGCTGATTCGGAAGATGCCGAGGGATTCTCCGGGCAGTGCAGTCTTCTTTTCTTCCGGCGTTTCTGTATTCCTGTTATCAGAAGCAGCAGAAGCCCTTTCATTGTCATACACTGTTTCATAACCGGGGCCGATGCTGTTATCGGCTGTCTGTACGGTTTCTGCGGCATAAGCCGGCATGCTAAGGGATGTGAAAAGAGAAAGACATAAGGTAAGGCCGGATATTCGGCGGATAAGGCGATTCTTCATAGGCACCTCCTCAACGTTAGCCAATAATTACAAAACATTGTAAAAAGTTATCATTTATTTCATTATATTTACAAAAATGTTAAATGTCAAGGAATTTCATGGAGGGAGAGGAATAAGAGGAAGGTAAGTATGTTTTTTGTGTGAAAAAAGGAAAAAAATTAAAAAATATCTTGACAAAAAGTGACCATAGTAATATAGTAACAATTGTAAATGTTAGCACTCCTCAAAACAGAGTGCTAATAAAACCAAAAAGAAGGTGAGAATGTGGAGCTGGACGAAAGAAAAGAAAAAATATTAAAGGCGATCATTCAGACATATCTGGAAACAGGGGAGCCGGTTGGTTCCAGAACGATTTCCAAATATTCTGATCTTAAGTTGAGCTCCGCTACGATAAGAAACGAGATGTCTGATCTGGAGGAGATGGGCTACATTATCCAACCACATACCTCGGCAGGAAGAATCCCTTCCGACAAGGGTTACCGGTTCTATGTAGACCAGATCATGCAGGAGAAGGACAACGAAGTAGCGGATATGCAGGAGCTGATGATCCAGAGGGTAGACAGACTGGAATCGGTATTAAAGAAGCTGGCCAAGATTCTGGATGAACAGTTTGCGAAGGAGAAGGCAGCTATCGATGAAGAAATAGCAGGGTTGAAAAGCAGCTGGATGCTGTTAATGAGCAGATAAAAGCATTGGGCTTTGTGGGCAATCTGTCGAGAGAGTTCCTTGAGAAACACTCTGAGCTGAAGGCTGAGATAGCCGCACTAAAGAATCAGAATCAGGCCTTTTTGACACAGAATGAGCTGCAGGATGCCAAAGCAAATGCTT
>USQV01000244.1 GCA_900556965.1 uncultured Clostridium sp. | reverse complement strand
TTGCACTCCTCCTGATACAAGCAAGTCCCCACCCATTGCTTATTGCTTTTCGCAATTGAAGCAGGGGACTTACTTGATTCGGTTAAATAACAGTATCAACATATTAATTTATTTCAATCAACAGGAGGTAATGATTATGGCAGAAAAGAAAGTACCAACCCCCCATATCGGCGCACAGATCGGTGAGATCGCTGAGACGATCCTTCTTCCGGGTGATCCGCTCCGCGCAAAGTACATTGCAGAAAACTTCCTTACCGATGCGAAACAGTTTAATACCACGAGAAATATGTTTGGATACACCGGATACTATAACGGAAAACGTGTATCTGTTATGGGTACAGGAATGGGATGCCCGTCTATCGGTATCTATTCCTACGAGCTGATCCACTTTTACGGCTGTAAAAATCTGATCCGTATCGGCACCGCAGGCGCTATGCAGCCCCAGGTAAAGATCCGTGATGTGGTATTCGGAATGGGTGCATGTACCACATCAAATTATATCAAACAGTTCAGACTGCCGGGTGACTACTCCTGCGTCTGCAGCTATGAGCTTCTCCAGAAGGCAGTTCATGCGGCTCAGGAGATCGGTGTCAACTACCATGTCGGAAATATCCTGACCTCAGACATGTTCTACAACCCGGATATCCCCGAGATCGGCACATCATGGCAGAAAATGGGCGTTCTCGCTGTGGAGATGGAGGCAGCTGCTCTTTACAGCAACGCAGCTTATGCAGGCGTGAATGCACTTTGTATCCTGACGATCTCGGATTCTATCATCACAGGTGAGGCAACAACTGCCGAGGAGCGCCAGACGAGCTTTACAAATATGATGAAGATCGCCCTTTCACTGGCGTAATCCGCATGATCCGAGGAGGAGATTTATGTTCAGACTGGAACCGAGAAATAAAAAAGATCTGCTGAAGGCAGCACTGGGGGAGATCAATGCGGATCTGGCCGTAACGAACTGCCGTCTGGTCAACGTGTTCACCGGGGAGATCTACCCTGTCGTGGTATTTGTTAAGGATGGCTTTATTGCCCATGTGGAGACAGAAGAACTTAAAGGACCATATCCGGCGGATGAGATATTTGACGGCGAGGGACGATACCTGATCCCGGGCCTTGTAGATTCCCACATGCATATCGAGAGCTCCATGATGGTTCCCCGTAACTTTGCGAAGGTGGTGATCCCCCATGGGACAACAACGATCATCCACGATCCCCACGAGCTTGCAAATGTTTACGGCACAGAGGGCGTCCGCTACATGCACGACTCTGCAGAGGGGCTTCCCATGAGGCAGCTTGTAGATATTCCGAGCTGCGTGCCGGCTGTCCCGGGCTGTGAAAATGCAGGAGCCAGCTTTACGGCTAAGGAGATCCGAGAGCTTGCAAAGCTGGAACGAGTGGTAGGCCTTGCCGAGGTAATGGATTTTTACGGGGTCATCCACGGAGACGACCGGATGCTTGATATTATCGAGGCAGCGAAGGAATGCGGTCTTTATCTTCAGGGCCATGCTCCGGGACTCAGTAAGAGAGAGCTGTCGGCATATCTCTGCGGCGGCCCATATACCTGTCATGAAACGCGTGAGGGAGCGGAGGCTCTTTTAAAGCTCAGGATGGGAATGTATGTAGACGCCAGGGAAAGCTCCATCACGAAAAATGTGGAGGACATCTGGAACGGAGTCAGGGACTGCCGGTATTTTGATACGCTTACTCTCTGCACGGACGATCGGGAAAGCGATGATCTGCTCCATGAGGGACACCTGAACGCAGTCATCAGAAAAGCCGTTTCCTGCGGTATGGATCCCGTCGATGCCATAAAGAGTGCTACGATCAATACGGCCCGGGAGATCGGCATTGCCGGTCTTGGAGCCATTGCTCCGGGCTATACGGCGGATATGGTGCTTACCGAAGATATCCGTACCCTCTGGGCAGACGTAGTGTTCTTTGAAGGAAAAGTTGTTGCCAGAAACGGCAAAATGACTGTATCGATCGAAGATAAGTCTTTTGATCTCGAAAAAAAGAATTCGGTAGCTCTTGATCCGGTTTCTGCTAAGGACTTTGTGATCTGTCCGCCTGTCCAGAATGGGACGGTAAGGGTAAACGTCATGGAGTATTTAAGTCTTGACTCCGGAATCACAAAGCTTTCCGTTGAGGAGCTTTCTGTGAAGGATGGACAGCTCCTGCTGGGAGAGGATATGGCATTTATGGCAGTTCTCAACCGGTACGGAAAAGGAACAAAGTCCCTCGGCATCGTTAAAAACTTCGGCTTGAAACAGGGTGCTGTCGCATCCACGGTTTCCCACGATTCCCACAACCTTACGCTGGTGTATCTGGATCCGGAAGACGCCGCCTGTGCAGCAAATGCACTTATCAAAGCCGGAGGCGGAATGGCAGCGGCCTCGGAGGGCAGAGTCAGAAATATTCTGAAGCTGGAGGTTGGCGGTCTGATGACGAAGCTGGATGCCGAAGCTCTTACAAAAGCCGCTTCCGATATGAAAAAAACAGAAAGGGAGATGGGTATCACTGTGCCGGTCAATCCGCTTCTTCGGATCGTATCTCTGGCGCTTCCGGTGATCCCGAGTGTAAAGCTCTCAGATCTCGGTCTTGTACGGGTAGAAGATCAGACACTTCTTCCTTTGTTCGTATAATTTTGCGGGGATCTTATCGGATC
>USQV01000243.1 GCA_900556965.1 uncultured Clostridium sp. | reverse complement strand
CTCTGTGCATCCCATTGCCGGTTTTAATTCCTCCTCAAGGATCTTTATGTACGCATTATACTTGATATTTGACTTTTCCATACCGCTTGCTACCTCTCTTTTGTTTTGATTGATATTCGTTTTTTCATCAGATTATTTTATGACAAAATATCACTTGTACTTTCTATATAAATAGAGTACCATAAGAATAGCCGAAAGTAAATTTTATGGTTTTAAATACATGGTTTAAAAATTTTTATACATTTGGGAGGAAATATGGAATTAAGAGAGATCACGACCTTCCTTCAGGTTGCAAAATTGCAAAGCTTTTCCCGTGCCGCAGAATCTCTGGGATATTCACAGGCAGCTGTCACGATCCAGATCAAGCATCTGGAGCAGGAGCTGGGGATCCATCTGTTCGACCGCATCGGCAAACAGACAGTTCTGACCCATCATGGCTCAATATTCTATCGTCATGCCTCTGCCATCGTGCGGGAGCTGTCCCAGGCGAAGGCCGCGGTTACGGAAAGTGCTGAGCTTAACGGTGTCCTGACCATCGGAACCATCGAATCGATCTGCGCCTCTATCTTTCCGGCTTTGCTGGAGGAATTTCACCGTCAGCATCCGAAGGTCAAGCTTAGCATTATCCTCGACTCTCCGGAGGTTCTTCTCGACCTTATGAATAAGAATGTCATCGATCTTGTCTATCTTCTCGATCAGAAGATCTACGACCATCGATGGATCCGTGTCCTTGAGAAGCCGGAGGATATTGTATTCGTTGCCTCCTCCTCGCATCCCTTCTCCTCTGAAAAGGAGCTTTATCTTAAGGATATCGTGACGCAGGACTTTCTGCTCACAGAAAAAGACGCCAGCTACCGGTTTGTACTGGACCGGTATCTGGCGGCGTATAATCTAAGTATTGATCCGTTTCTTGAGATCGGCAATACAGAATTTATCATCCGGATGTTAAAAAACAATTCCGGACTTTCCCTGCTTCCGGAATTTTCCGTCCGAAATGAGGTAGAAAACGGGGAGCTTTCCATTCTTCCTGTTGAGGACTTTCACATGCGTATCTGGCGTCAGATCCTGTACCATAAAGACAAGTGGATCACCAGAGAAATGGAGGCCTTTATCGCACTCGCAAAGTCTCTCGCTTAAGCAGGACTTCTCCCAGCAGAGCGGTGACGATAACGAGAAATACAAGAAAACCGCTGACACCGATGGTCAATCGGTAGGTTCCTGTCACATCATAAAAATATCCGAACAGAGAATTAAACGGCGATACGAGCAGCGTTCCGAACATTGATACATAGGAATAGGCCGTACCGTATGTCTCCCCCTTCCAGAACATTTTACAGAACAAGGGCAGCATGACGGAGGAAAGTGGCGGCGTCACTCCAAATAAAAGGGCTCCAACCATCGTGCTTTTGCCGATTCCCAGAAACAGCAGGAAATGCCCTGCTTCTGCGATCAGCACGGAGCCGATCAAGGTTCTTATCACTCCGAAGGTATCACTGGATTTTCCCAGCACCAGCTTGCTGGACATATTCCCTAAAAGGGCTAAGGTTGTCATCATGGCTGCAAGCTTCATCGGAAGACCGGCGGACAGACCACAGGAGGTAAGGAACATATTTAAATAGGAACCGGCCAGCGAACAGGCATAAGCGAGCAATGCCACATAAAAGACGGGCTGCTTCAAAAATTCCTTAAGTCCCATTCCTTTTTTGCCTGTTCCGGCATCACTTTTTTCACCTGTTTCTCCGGATTCATCCTCTGCGGCACCATAGGCCCTCATATTTTTGTCTTCCGGGCGATAACGGAATACAAACAGAGAGACCGGAAGAATCATTGCCATGCTGAGGAGACCGACGATCACATAGCTGGCACGCCAGCCAAAGGCCGGGATCGTGAAGCCCAGACCGCTGCTGCCCACCATGCCGAGCAAACCGGAGAACGCTGCGGCGATCCCTACTGCCGTTCCTGTTTTTTTGTGGAACCAGTTGGCAAGAAGAATCGGAGCCGGGATCATACAGAGAAACGAAGAAGCCACACCCTGGATCAATCCGGTCACATACCACTGCCACAGCTCATGAAAGCTTCCCATTGCCACATTGCAGACGCCAAAAACTACGGCAGCCGTGCTGATCACGATGCGTACATCCATTTTTCTCATGCAGGCGGCTACCATCGGGAGCGCCAATGCCGAGCTGATGGAGAACAGCATCCGATAAAATGTAAATTTGCCCATTTCAAAGCCCAGATCCTGACATACAGGAGAGTAAAATACACCGGCACAGTTGTTGACAAGTCCAAGACTTGCGCCCTGAAGGATACAGCAGCCGACCAGAATAAACCATGCATAATGTATCTTCTGTTTATTTTCCATTTTTACTTCCTGCTTCTTTCCATGAGGTTTTTTCCCGGACAAGTATCGGAATTCGCCCGCCATACACATTTTTTACAGTAAAGACATTTTCCGGGATCTCTCCCCTCCAACACATCCTTTGCCCAATTATAATTAACAAGGAAGCCGCGTCCGATATTGACCATCTCAACGCCTGTATCAAGAAGCACCTGTTCTGCCGTCTCTCCGTTCTGGATACCGAATACGGCAAAAACCGGTGTTTTGACTGCTTCCTTTATTCTCTTGGCGCCATATACTGCCTCTGCAAAGGGATACCCCTCCGGCTTTTC
>USQV01000242.1 GCA_900556965.1 uncultured Clostridium sp. | reverse complement strand
ATCGCCGCCTTTATCAGGCTTCCTCCCGAGCCGGGGCAGACTGCCGCCCTTTTAAATATCTTCTGTTCCCAGCCGAAACCTCCATAGACGGTCAGACCGGGCAGGCCGAATTTTTCTTTTACTGCCTTTGCAAATTCGATCCCCGTGACCGGTTTTTCCAGCTCTCCCGCTTTTCCGATCCCAAAGGGTATCCCATTTTCTTCTCCTGTCACCTCTAGCGGTTCCCC
Organism: uncultured Clostridium sp.; assembly: GCA_900556965.1. The sequence goes on along the minus strand of USQV01000242.1, from coordinate 2,459 downwards.
GGAGAGGATCCCCAGCCTCTTAGCTGCGATATCTGCCATGCAGCCCGGGGCCGCATCAAAATTTGTGTGCATCGCAAAGTAAGAGATATCTGCCTGTATTAATGATACCAGACGGCTTCCGATAAAATCTTCATCTGTAACCCGTTTTATAGGCTTAAAGATCAGGGGATGGTGGCTTACGATCAGATCTGCCTTTTCTTCCTTTGCCTTTAACACTGCCGCATCATCAAGATCTACCGTCAGGAGGATCGTCCTTACCTCTTTTTCCCGTCTTCCCGCCAAGAGCCCCGGATTGTCCCAGCCGCATGCACAATGTGCAGGTGCCAGAGCCTCCAGATACTCCATTATCTCATTGCACTTCATTTTGTACCTCCCGGTTTTTCATTAACCGTTCCTCTGCCCTTTTAAGACTTTCTCCTGCTCGTTCAGAGGAAGCTGCCTGTTCTCTCAGTTTTTCCGTGAGGAGCACAAGTTTTTTTTCTTCATCCTTTAAAAATTCTTTAAATATCGGATCCTTTGCATCCATTAAAAGCCTGCTGTAGCGGAAATCCCACTGCTCCTCCTGCATTCCATCGTCTTCTAAAGTCCCTGTCCCGCGTTTTCCTATACGGAAAACCGCATAAAACTTGTCCTCCTCGCGGATCATGGCTTCTTTTTCTATTGGGAAGCCATTCTCATACAGCCATCTTCTCACCTTATGGATCTCGGAGTGGGGAGACAGGATCCACTGCTCCACAGAGTCCCAGAGCTCATTTCCCTGCTCTAAGATATGTAGGATAAGCTCCCCGCCCATTCCGGCGATGATGACAGCCTCTGCCTCCCCGGGCTTTAATCCCACCAGTCCGTCTGACAGCCGTAATTCGATCTTATTTTCCAGTCCGGCCATCTTTATATGCTGCTCTGCCCGCGAAAGCGGCCCTTTTTTCACATCCATTGCATACGCTCCGGATACGATCCCTCTCCTCACCAGCTCTACCGGGACATAGCCATGATCTGTCCCGATATCTGCCGCTTTTTCTGTCGGATCTACAAAAGAGACCACTTTCTCCAGACGATCTGATAATTTCATCTATATTTTTTCCTCCGCCTGCGTATTATGATATCCATTATTCATCCAGATAGTCCTTCAGTTTTTTACTCCTGCTCGGATGGCGGAGCTTTCTTAAGGCCTTGGCCTCGATCTGCCTGATCCTCTCTCTCGTGACGTTAAATTCCCGTCCTACCTCCTCAAGAGTCCTCGGCCGGCCGTCATCAAGACCGAAGCGAAGTCTAAGTACCTTCTGTTCCCGTTCAGTCAGCGTGTCCAATACCTCCATCAGCTGTTCATGAAGAAGGGTAAAGGTAGCTGCATCCGCCGGGATCTCCACCTGATCGTCCTGAATAAAGTCACCGAGATGACTGTCATCCTCCTCGCCCACCGGAGTTTCTAAGGATACCGGATCCTGAGATATCTTCATAATTTCGCGAACACGATCGACCGGAAGCTCCATGGCCTTTGCGATCTCCTCCGGAGAAGGCTCACGACCGAGAGTCTGCATAAGCTGCCGCTGGGTGCGGACGAGCCGGTTGATCGTCTCGACCATGTGGACAGGGATCCTTATCGTCCGGGCCTGGTCTGCGATTGCTCTTGTTATCGCCTGACGGATCCACCAGGTCGCATAGGTACTGAATTTATATCCTTTTCTGTAATCAAACTTTTCTACTGCCTTGATAAGACCGAGGTTTCCCTCCTGGATCAGATCCAGAAACTGCATTCCGCGCCCCACATATCGTTTGGCAATGCTGACCACAAGACGCAGATTCGCTTCAGCCAGCTTCTTTTTGGCTTCCTCGTCTCCCAATTCCATACGTTTGGCCAGCTCTATTTCTTCCTCACTCGACAGCAACGGAACCTTACCTATTTCTTTTAAATACATCCGGACCGGGTCTCCGAGCCCGATCCCCTCCGGAACAGAAGCCTCCAGATCATCTACATTAAGTTCTTCCTCATCTCCATCGTCTTCCATGAACAGATCCGGATCCATATCGTCATCGGATGTCATCCTCAGCACATCAACCTTTTTATTATCCAGGAAGTCGTAGATTCGGTCCAGCTTTTCCGGCGTCAGTTCCTCACCGGAAAACATATCAAGAATTTCCTGTTCTTCCAGGACATTCTTTTTCTTCTTTGCCGTTTCCAACAGCTTGTCCAGCTTTTCCTCAAATGTAAGTATTTTTTCTTCCATAATCTCCATCCTTCCCGCACGCGAATCTAATCCAGACGGATCCGCAGGTTCGTCAATTCTGACTGCTGCCTGATGATTTCCTGTAACTGTTCGATATCTGATGCTTTCCTGCTCTGCATATCCAAACTGTTTTTTCTGATCTTTTTTACTGTCTCAGAAAATGCTTTTTTCTGTTCTTCATTATTTAGAGATTCTGCAAGACTGGCATGAAAGAGCGCTGCCACCTCCCTGTAC
>USQV01000241.1 GCA_900556965.1 uncultured Clostridium sp. | reverse complement strand
CCAAGAGACCTGGCAGCTTATGAAAAAACAGGCAAGTTTAATGGAGTATACCATGTCCTTCATGGTGCGATCTCACCTATGCTCGGGATCGGACCGGGGGATATTAAGCTGAAGGAATTAATGACCCGTCTTCAGAAGGATGTGAAGGAGGTCATTATTGCAACAAATTCCAGCCTGGAAGGAGAAACTACAGCAATGTATATCAGTAAGCTGATCAAGCCGACCGGGATCAAGGTGACCCGGATCGCCAGCGGAGTCCCGGTGGGCGGAGATCTGGAGTATATCGATGAAGTAACACTGCTCCGGGCATTGGAGGGCCGGATAGAGCTGTAGGGAATTTAGGAGATGCAAAAGAAATGGATAAATATGAGTTTAACGTAAAGGTTGAGCAGATCAAAAAGCTGGTCAACCGCGGAGATTTTGCAACAGCGATGAAGATCGCAGACACAATTGACTGGCATCGTGTCAGGAATACAAGCCTGCTTTCCATGATCGCACAGATCTATGAGAAAAATAATGAATACCAGGAAGCGAAGGATATCCTGCTTCTGGCGTTTGAACGTGCTCCCATCGGAAAACGTTTATTATATAAGCTGACAGATCTGGCGTTAAAAGAGGGAAGTGTTGCGGAGGCAGAGGCGTATTACAGAGAATTCTGTGATCTGGCTCCGGAGGATCCGCGGCAGTATCTGTTACGCTACCTCATTTTAAAAACGAAAAAGGCACCGCTGGATCAGCTGATCCGTGCGCTGGAAACCTATACGTCCAGTGAAGTAGATGAGAAATGGCTCTATGAGCTGGCAGAGCTTTACCATAAGGGCAATATGGAAGAAAAATGCGTGGGGACCTGTGACAGGATCATGCTTTTATTCGGGCTTGGAAAATATGTGGATAAGGCAATGGATCTGAAGCTGGAGTATGCACCGCTAAATAAATATCAGATGGATCTTGTGGAGAACCGGGATAAATACGAGGCAAAGCTCAGAGCCGTTGAGGAAGGCTACAGCACTCCGTCCGATCAGGAAGATTATGAGGAGGAGCGGCAGCCGGATTCCGGATACGATGTGAACAATAATGTCGTTGTGCAGCTCCACGAGGATGCCCAGACACAAAAGCTGGCTCAGGAAATGTCCAGATTATCAGAAGAAGACCTCCATACGGCTGAGGTGGAAGAAGATGATATGGATGCCACAAGAACATTGGATGATCTTCATACGATAAAGGAAATCAAGCCTACCAAGCGTGTCCTTGATCTTGCGGCGGAGAGAGAGGCCATCGAGGCAAATCGGGAGATCGAGAGGCAGAAGCAGGCTATCCGTGCCGCAAAGGAACGCGAGGAGATGGAAGAAGAAGCACTCCGGCGTGCAGAAGAAGAAAGAGAGCTTGCACGTCGTGAGGAGGAAGAACGCCGGCAAAGAAAACAGGCAGAAATAGACAGAGAACGTGCGATGCGCCGGATGTCCCAGACTGTTTCGGAAGAACCGGAGGAGTATGAGGAGCCGGAGGCACCGGAGACGAACCACCTTATGATCGAGGCAGAGTCAGAGGATGAAGGAATCGCCATGGCACGGGAAGCCCTTCGCAAGATCCATCAGGAGCTGGGCTATGTAAATCCGGCGGTGAAGATCAGCAGCGAAAAGCTGAACCTCAAGGGGATCACGGCGGTTGCTGAAAAGCTTGCCGGAAAAGACCTGATCATCGAGCATGCAGCCGGTCTTACCGCGACCCTTTTGGGGGAACTGAACGATCTGATGGATGCAGACCGCTCCGGTATGATCGTTGTCCTTATCGATACTCCGTCCAATATGGAATATCTCCATAGCCACTATATGGCATTAGCAGAAAAATTCCAGTACATAGGTGCAAAGGATGTTTTGGGTGATGAGAGAGTCGATGATCCCGAAGCAGCCATGAATACTGTGGCGGAAGATGCAGCTGCCTACTCTGAAGAAACGGAAGCGGCAAGTGAAACAGCAGGTGAAGTAACAGCAGAAAATGAAGCCGCAAGCGAAAGTGAAGCAGCAACCGAAAATGAGGTAGAGCAGGCACTGAAAAGAGAAACGGATGCACAGGAACGGATCGCCAGAGATATGGAGCCGGTAAGGGAGGAACCGTCACCTGCGGCGGCACCGGTAAGAGAAGCGGCTCCTGCGACATCGGTTGTACCGGAAGCTGCCCCGTTACCGGCGGCAAAACCGGCAGCTCCTGCTTCTGCACGGAAAAACGGGATGGATCAGCCGATGGATCTGGAAGAATTTGCCCAGTATGCATGTAAGTATGCAGCCGATATCGATTGCAGCATAACGGGTAAGAGCCTGCTGGCGCTGTACGAGAGGATCGAAATGATGGAGGAGGACGGAGAAGCGTTAACTCCGAAGGCAGCAGAGGATCTGATCGAGAGAGCGGCCGATAAAGCGGAGAAGCCTTCGCTCGGAAAGCGGCTTACCAGCCTGTTTGCACCGAAATATGATAAAGAGGGATATCTGATCCTCAGAGAAGACAATTTTTTTGATGACTAATAGATAGGTAGATCATGAGCCATTGCATTCGGTAAGCTTTGGCTCATGACTGCATTGTGGGAGAAATACAGAGAATAATGATGAAGATAAAATTGATCGCGACAGACTTGGACGGAACCTTTCTGGATGACAATAAACAGATTCCGATCGACAATAAACAGGCAATTTCAGAGTGTGCGGCCCGGG
>USQV01000240.1 GCA_900556965.1 uncultured Clostridium sp. | reverse complement strand
TATCTTAAGATAATAATACATGGCAAAGGTAAGATAGGATTTTCCGCAGCCGAAATCCAATATGACGGACTCCTTTGACCGGTCAAGCCGCGGCAGGATATCTTCGATCAATTCCAGAAAACGATTGATCTGCTTAAATTTGTCGTATCTGGAATTGACGATCTTTCCGTCCTTCGTCTGAACACCGAGATCGACAAGGAAAGGAACCATACGTCCTTCCTCAAGAATATAGTTTTTCTTGCGATTGTGGCTCAGACTGTTCTTCCACTTATCCTCCAGAGAGGTTTCAATCTCTGAAGGAGCGACTTTCTTTTTCTTCTCTTTTATGGTAAGCTGTCCTTTTTTACTTACAAGAACAGTGGCCGTCCATAATTCTGTTTCCAGCTGGGCCTGCTTAAAGGCTGTACCGATAAGACCCGTAAGATAGGAAACTGCCTCATCCGCTCCCAGATTTTTGTGGAAGGCCTGCTTTCCTCTAAATTCCTCCGCTTGAAATCGGATCTTTCCTCCTGATAATATCGGGTGAAGGCGCATTTTTATAAATTCATTTTTGTAAAGCTGTCCGCTGAGGACGGCAGAGACCGGCTGTTCCTTTAAAAACCGGCTCAATATGCCTGTTAACTTTTCATTTTCCATTGCTTTTCCCATTATTTTCTGTTGCAGCAGATTTTCCTTACAGCGTAAGGATCTCTGACATCTCATCTCGTTTTGCTACTGCCATATAAAAGTCGTCTGCATGATAAGGGCAGTCTCCCATGTCGACCTCAAGGCGAACCGCCTCAAAGGCAAGCTCCGGAAGATTGTTTTCCTTGCTCAGATGACCGAGGAGCACATATTTCATCCTGTCATTAAGAATGCAGTTTAGAAGCCGGCCGGCATTTTCATTCGAGAGATGCCCGAAATCCCCCATGATCCTGCGTTTCAGATAGTAAGGGTAGGGGCCGGTTTCCAGCATTCTCAGATCATGATTCGATTCTAAAAGAACGGCATCGAGATCAAGAAGGTGATCGATCGTATATTGATTAAAGTGTCCAAGATCTGTTGCAACAGCAAGAGATCTGTTTTGAGCTTGTATGCGGTAGGCCACCGGGTCTGCCGCATCATGATCGATATGGAAGGGAAGGATGTCGATATCACCTACCGTAAACTTTGCGTCCGGAAGGACCGGATGAAACAATTCGTCCTCACATTCTCCCATGTACTTCGAACGCTTTATTTCCTTCAATGTGCCTTTTGTGCCATAGATCGGGATCCCGTATCGTTTTGTGAGAACGCCGAGCCCCTGAATGTGATCGGAATGCTCATGGGTGATACATATGGCCTGAAGCTCAGACGGCTTTAATCCCACCTCAAAAAGGCCCTTCTCGATCCGCTTTGCACTGATCCCCGCATCAATAAGGATGTGGGTATTATCTGTCCCGGCATAAATACAGTTTCCACTGCTGCCGCTGGCAATACTAACAAATCTCATGGCCTAATATCTCCTTAATCTGCTGCTCGGTTTCCTTTGCAGTCTTGTTATTGTCGATCACACGATCCGCCATTTTCCGGTAAGCTGCCTCCGGATCCTGACGCTTTATGATACTTTCACATTTTTCTCTTGTATATCCGCGGCTCTCCATAAGACGCCGGATCCTGTTTTCCTCGGAGGTATATACATACCAGATCTCATCAAATAATCCTGCCGGAGCCGTATCAAAAACAGCGGCCTCGATCACGATGAGGGACTGCTCTGACTCCCTTGCAGAGCTTTTCATGTACTCCCATACCATCGGATGGATGATGGAGTTAACCTGCTTTAGTGCCTGCGGATCACGAAACAGAAGGTCTGCGAGGGCCTTTCTGTCTACAGAGCCGTCCCCTTTAAGAAAACCGTTTCCGAGGGCATCCACAACCCGTTTTAAGCCCTCGCTGCCCGGCTCCATGAGCTCATGGGCCACAAGATCGGCCAACAATATTTTTGCGCCGTATTTTGTTTTCAGGATCTCAAGGACACTGCTCTTTCCGGCGCCGACACCGCCTGTGATCCCGATGATCCTCTTTTGTTTTTCCATTTATTTTGCCTCAAACCAGTTTTTTCCGTCGTGCATATCGATCTCCAACTCCACCTTAAGCTTTGCCGCCCCCGTCATTTCTTCGGCGAGAAGCTTCTTGACAGCAGATTCCTCCTCCGCTGCCGTCTCGATCAAAAGCTCATCGTGTACCTGAAGGATCAGTCTTGATCTCAGTCCTTCTTCGCGAAGTCGTTTATCTACCCGGATCATTGCAATCTTGATAATATCGGCGGCCGTCCCCTGGATCGGAGAATTCATGGCAACACGTTCTCCGAAGGAACGCTGCATAAAGTTTCCGGACTTAAGCTCGGGAACAGGGCGGCGTCTGCCGCTGGCGTCCGGTTCGCCCAATTCCATTTGCTGCAGTTTAAGAGCAGTCATACGACCGTTTTCACCGATAACTTCGGTGGGAGCGACTAGGAATTTGAAGTTAACGCCTTCTTCTTTGGCTTCGCGAATTTCAACCTTATCGGCAGGCATTTCTTTTTCGGTACGGCGGTAAAGCAGATAAACTTCCTCTGCACCCAAACGAACTGCGGTACGGCAGGCATCCATGGCTGTATTGCCGCCGCCGACAACGGCAACTCTTTTGCCGATGTTGACATATTTATTTTGAGCCACATCACCCAAAAATTCGATACCGCCGACAACGCC
>USQV01000239.1 GCA_900556965.1 uncultured Clostridium sp. | reverse complement strand
GACCGTGGGATGCTTCGATCCGAGTAGCGACTGCAGATGAAGTTTCCAATATCCTGATCATCTATGAAAAGGCATTTGGTTCCAGACTGGCTCCGAACGATGACTGGCTGGATGGCAAGCTTCAGGAATTAAAACAGCTCTACGGAACAGAAGAAAGAGCGGCTCTCCTTGGAGAAATTCAGGATTACCTGTACGACTTAAAGTATTCCATGCCGTTTGCAGAAACAGATTCTGTATATGGTGTATCGGATGCTTTACAGGGATTCAGCTTCCGTGCACAGTATAACAGAGCAAATATTGCGGACTGGTATATAGAAGAATAGGCATTGATCAATAGGAATCGTGAATATTAGCCTCAAGAAAAATTAAAAGGAAAGGTAACAACTTTTCATAAGTTACGCGGCTGGGGCGCAGGAAGTGACCTTAGCCGCGTTTTTTGAGGCTCTGCTAAGATGAGGTGTTTGCATGATTAAATACATCGGAAAAAGAATTCTGATGCTTGTCCCTGTTCTGCTTGGCGTCGTACTTCTCGTATTCAGCATGATGTACTTCTCCCCCGGCAGTGCGGAAGATTATATTTTAGGCGATATGGCAACAGAGGAAGATAAAGAAGCCTTCAGAGAGGAAAATGGTCTGAATGAACCATTCCTGATCCAATATGTTAATTATGTTAAGGATGCTTTACAGGGGGATCTTGGTATCTCTTATACAACAAAGCAGCCGGTAGCTACAGAAATCTTCAAACGTTTTCCGACAACCTTCAAGCTCGCATTGCTCAGTACCCTGTGGTCGATCGTGATCGGAATTACGATCGGTATTATATCTGCGGTAAAGCAATATTCCATAATGGATCATCTCACCAGAATGATCGCAATGCTTGGGGTATCGGTTCCGACCTTCTGGGAAGGTCTGATGCTTATCATACTGTTTTCCGTCCATTTGGCATTGCTGCCGGCATCCGGCTTCAGCACGTGGAAACACTGGATTCTTCCGTCCTTTACAATCGGTACCCATTCGGCGGCGACAGTAATGCGTATGATGCGTTCCAGTATGCTTGAGGCGATCCGTCAGGACTATATCACTACAGCAAAGGCGAAAGGCCAGACAAATTTTGTAATTATCACAAAGCATGCCTTAAGAAATGCGATCATTCCGGTCATGACTCTGATCGGCGTTAACTTTGGACGTCTTTTAGGCGGTTCAGCCATCACTGAGATCGTTTTCTCGATCCCTGGTCTTGGAAACCTGATCATTGACGGAATCAAGGTAAAAAATGCCCCCCTTGTTCAGGGTGGTATTTTGGTGATCGCACTGGCTATGGCTCTTTGTAATCTGCTCATTGACGTTTTATATGCGTATGTTGACCCGCGTATCCGCTCACAGTATGTAAAGCCAAGAGCAAAAAAGGCCGCTGTAAAATCAAATGAAACGGAGGAGAAGTAATATGGCAGATAAGAATAAGACTACCTCAGCCGTCCGTGGAAAAAAGAAAAGCCAGTTTCGCGGAATCGTGCGCCGTTTTATGAAAAACCAGACTGCCGTGTTTGGCCTTATCATTATACTGATCCTTTTGGTTTTTGCCATGTTCCCGGCTCAGCTTTCTAACGCGGATTATACCATTCAGGATCTGGCGAACCGATACGCCTCCCCTTCATCGCAGCACTTTTTAGGTACAGATGAGCTGGGGCGAGACATGTATACACGTATCGTATGGGGATGTCGTACCTCTCTGGCTATCGGTCTTGCATCGGTCGGAATAGCATGTGCCATCGGTGTTACCTTAGGTACGCTGGCCGGATATTTCAGCGGAGTTCTTGACAACGTCCTTATGAGGATCGTTGATATCCTGATGGCCGTACCGAATCTTCTTTTAGGCATATCCATTGTTGCAGCGTTAGGAAACAGCATAACGGTACTTATTTTTGCGATTGCATTAGGAAATATAGCAGCATTTGCCCGAGTGACGCGTTCCTCTGTCATCACCGTGCGGGATACGGAATATGTAGAAGCAGCAAGGGCAACAGGAGCATCTGACGTGAGGATCATGTGGAAATATGTGCTGCCAAATGCACTTGCCCCGATTATCGTGCAGGTTACCACCAGTCTGGCAGGCAGTATTTTAAATATTTCCGGTTTAAGCTTTGTAGGACTTGGCGTTCCGGCTCCTACTCCGGAATGGGGCTCTATGCTCTCTAATGCACGGTCGATTATGAGAGATTATCCGTTACAGATTGTATTCCCGGGAATTGCGATCATGCTTACGGTTTTTGCGTTCAACCTGTTTGGTGACGGTCTGCGTGATGCACTGGATCCAAGGCTTAAGAACTAAGGAGGGGCAAGATGAGCAATATTCTTGAAATTAAGGATCTTACGATACACTATATTACAGATGATGAAGTAGTCAAAGCGGTAAACGATATCTCGATCTCTCTGGAAGAAGGAGAATCTCTGGGGCTTGTAGGCGAGACCGGAGCCGGAAAGACAACGATATTAAACCTGCTTCCCCGCTTTTTCGATATTCAGTCGGGAGAGATCACCATCGACAATCACCCGATCGACCGGATCGAGCGCAACAGCCTTCGCCGTTCAATGGCTATCGTGTTACAGGACACCCATCTCTTCACAGGTACGGTACGGGAGAACATCCGCTTCGGACGCCTCAGTGCGACGGATGACGAGGTAGTGGCAGCCGCCCGCCTGACCGCTGCCCA
>USQV01000238.1 GCA_900556965.1 uncultured Clostridium sp. | reverse complement strand
CGTCCCCTCGATCAGGAGCCCCGGCATCTCATCAGCCCCTGTGACAGCAGGCTGACGGTGCTTAAGATCACTCCGAAGTCGCAATTTACACTGAAACAGACCCGGTACAGCACGGAATCACTTTTAAAGGATCAACGGCTTGCCCGGGAATATGCGGGCGGGTATGCCCTGATCTTCCGGCTCTGCGTGGATGATTATCACCGCTACTGCTATGTGGCAGATGGAGAAAAGACGGCAAATGTGCGTATCCCCGGTATTTTACATACCGTAAATCCGATCGCGAATGACTATTATCCTATTTATAAGGAAAACAGCCGGGAGTACAGTATCCTCCGTACCCGGGAATTTGGCGATATCCTTATGATGGAGGTCGGCGCCCTGCTGGTCGGTAAGATCGTCAACCACCACGGAAGGGCGAAGGTACGCCGGGGAGAAGAAAAAGGATATTTCCAGTTCGGCGGTTCTACCGTTGTCCTGCTTTTAAAGGCCAAAACGGTAAAGCTCGATGCAGATATTATGGAAAACTCCCGACAGGGGATCGAGACCCGGGTAAGCTACGGAGAAAAGATCGGAGAAAAGATCAGCGAATAACAGGTCGGAAATAAGGAGGAATTATCATGTTTAATGAGCTGACAAAGAATGATATAAAGAAAATGGAGGAGGAGATCGAGTACAGAAAGCTCGTGGTCAGAAAGGATGCCATCGAGGCGGTAAAGGAAGCCAGAGCACAGGGAGATCTCAGCGAAAACTTTGAATATTATGCGGCAAAAAAGGACAAAAATAAAAATGAGAGCCGGATCCGGTATCTGGAGAGAATGATAAAAACAGCAAAGATCATTTCCGACGACTCCAAAGAGGATGAGATCGGACTGTATAACACGGTGGATGTTTACTTTGAGGAGGATGACGAAACAGAGACATATAAGATCGTGACGACTGTGAGGGGAAATTCCTTAAAGAATCTGATAAGCTCCGAGTCACCGTTAGGAAAGGCATTGCTCGGCCATAAGGTTGGAGACCGGGTACATGTCCGGATCAACGATAAGGCCGGGTATGATGTGATCGTAAAACGGATCGAAAAGACAACGGATGACGGAAGCGACGCATTGAGAAGCTTCTAAAACGGATGGGCAGGTGAGATCAGATGGATGCGTCTATGAGTAAGCTCAAAAGGGAACAGAAAAAGGCGGAAAACAAGAACAGAATAGACGGGATGAAGGGGACGAATACTGCGGCCGGAACCCTTCGGGTGCTGGGAATGCCCCTGCGGCTATACCTGCTCGTATTCCTGCTGACTTTAGCGTGTATGATCTTTGGCTGCATTCCGAAGGGACTGGTTCCGGCTTTTTTCGTTCTGATGGTGTTCGGTGAGGGGCTGAATACCATAGGAAATACGATCCCGGTCGTAAGGTCATATCTGGGCGGCTCCGTGATCTGTATCCTTGGTGCGGCCCTGATCCGGGCATCAGGTGGAATCCCACAGCAGACGCTGGAGACCATGGATTATTTTGTAAACAGCAGCGGCTTTCTTGTCTTTTATATTGCGGCCCTGATTACGGGAAGTCTTTTTAACATAGACAGGAATCTGCTTCTGCGTGCGACGATAAAGCTTCTTCCGGTGGCCGTTCTTTCCCTTTCTGTCGGTATCCTGACATCGGGGATTTTCGGTATTCTCCTCGGAGACGGCTTCCTTGAGGGAATTCTTTTTCTCGGTGTGCCGATGACCAGCGGCGGCATGACTGCCGGAACGGTGCCCCTTTCCGGCATATACGCACAGGCTCTCGGGATTTCGGCATCGGAGACTCTGACCCGGATGGCTCCGGCAACGGTACTCGGAAACTGTATTGCCATTATTTACGGGGGTCTGCTCAATAATTTCGGCAGATCACATCCCGGCCTTACCGGGAACGGAGTGCTGGTAAATGACGGAAAGCCGGTAAAAAAGACACCGCCCATGAAGCCCACCTTCGCTCTTTTGTGTACCGGCATGGTCATTGCCTTTGCTTTTTACCAGCTCGGCGCACTCCTTCATCACTTTATCCCCGTTATCCCGACGTATGCGTGGATGATCATTACCGTCGTAGCCGTTAAGGGCACCGGTATTCTTTCCGAAGAACTGGAGGATGCGGCGCGGGAATGGGGACAATTTGCGATCCATAGCTGGACGGCGGCGGCATTGACCGGCATCGGCTTTACCCTGATCGATCTGGGCTCTATTATGGAGTCACTGACCTTACTGTATCTTGTGGGTGTCGTTTTCGTGGTCACGGTGATCACACTGACCGCCGCAGCGCTTGGAAAGCTGGTGGGATTTTATCCTCTGGAGTCTGCCATCGCAGCCGGGATGTGTACGACAAACATGGGCGGATCCGGAAACGTGGCGGTATTGAGCAGCGCCCACCGCATGGAGCTGCTCCCCTTTGCCCAGATCGTCACAAGATCCTGCGGAGCGCTGATGCTTACAGTCGGCGGCATCCTGGTTCAGCTCGCGGTAAAGTAGAATGATAGATAGCATCTTACGTGAATACGTGAGATGCTTTTTATATCTGAAAATGCCAAATTAAATATTTCAATAATAAATATGAGATTTTATCTCGTATAATCATTGAAAATATAAAAATACAGGATATAATAAGGATATAGGCAAGAAGTTTGGACTAATGGAGGTAAATAAGATGTTATGCCAATTTACAGTGAAAAATTTTAAGAGTATACGGGATGAGGTGA
>USQV01000237.1 GCA_900556965.1 uncultured Clostridium sp. | reverse complement strand
TCGGGAATATAAAGTTCTTTGCGCTGGATGTGATGGTAACACGCAGCTGATGGCCCTTTTTAAATGTATGGGACAGCTTTGTTGTCCTGATCTCTGCAAGATAAACCTTACCCGGCTCCATAAATTCTGCATGATCGATGCCATTGCGGTAGCGAACACTCAGGATACCGTCTGCAAGCTTCATGGAACGTCCGTTTTCATCTACATCTGTGATACGTACCATGAGGTCTGTATCCTCGCAGTCACAGGAAATGTAGATCTTGGCAGTCGCATCACCGGTAACGGTGATCTCTTTATCAAGAACGCCTGTTGAGTAGCAGAGTACATCCTTACGCTTTTCTTCTTCTGTGTAGTTCTCCGGAACCTCGATCTCATTTTCAGACATATCGATGATATGCGTTGACGGGAAATCCGGATCATATCTGTAGGTATCGGTCTGCTCTGCTGCCTGTGCATTTTCTAACAGCCCGCCTTTGTTGTCTACTGCTACATTCTCGCCTTCTCCTGCAAAATAGAAGTTCTTCTTTACCGTGCCCGGTACCGGCCAGTTTTCCGCCGTCTTCCACTCATTATCTCCCATGGTGTAATACTCGGTCTTCGGAGTTTTCTCAATTCCGTTATCAACTCCCTTTAAGTAATGCTCGATCCAGTCAAGGCAGATCAGATCCATGTCATAACGCAGAGCATTGTCTCCGAGCTCAAGGCCATGAACATCGTAATGAGCATTTCCGCTGTGGATCCACGGTCCTAAGATAACCTTCTTCTCAGTGTAGTCCTCGTAAAGATCGAGAGCCTCTGTTGTTCCCATTCCGTTGTCATCGAACCAGCCGGACATGATGACTGCCGGAACGCGGTTTCCTGTGTTTCTCTCTTTCCAGTTGCTCATACGCCAGAAATCATCATAATCTCTGTGGGCAAGCCATTTTTCCATAAAGGGGATTTGATAGCCCAGTGCCTTCGGAGCAATATCAACTAGCGGACGGATATCAAGGATCTCATCCCAGTCATCACGCTCCATCAGCTCATGGCAGCTTCGCTGTCCGGATACCATAAAGGACCATGCCATGGAGCCGGAGCTGAAGCATCCACCCCGTCTCGGCAGATCGATAAATGCACTTCCCGCACATACGCTGCTGAGCATTGCCTTTAAATGGGGGTTTCCGCTGGCTGCTGCTGCCCACTGCACATAGCCTAAATAAGAGCCTCCTGTCATCGCTACCTTGCCGTCACTCCACTCCTGAGCAGCGATCCAGTTTAATGTGTCGTCTCCGTCTTCCACCTCATAATAGTTCGGAAGCCATTCGCCCTCACTGTCCTCACGGCCGCGCACATCCTGTATAACAACTGCGTAGCCTCTCTGCACAAATTTAAAGTAAGCTGCAGAGCCCACAGTCTTGCCGTAAGGTGTGCGGATAAGAACGGCAGGAACCTTTACGGAAGGAGCATTTTCCGGAAGGAATACATCTGTTGCAAGGGCAACGCCGTCTCTCATTTTAACCATACAGGTAAAAGGAGCTTTTACGTTCATCAGCTTGCCCGGATACTTTTCCATCCATTTAGAAAGGATCGTTTTTTCTTCAAAGCCTTCCTTAACTAAAACAGCACACTGATCTCTGTAGGTTGTTACGATCGCATATACAGAATCTCCCTCTGCATAGAGATCGCCCGGGAATTTAACGATCCTCTGAACGTACTCTCCGTCTTTTCTCCGGGTAAAGATCTCGCCTTCTTCTGTCTCAAAGCGTTCCTTTCCGGAGCGGATGCCTGCCTCATAAGCCTCTGCCTTGAGGAGCTTTTCGCGTGGATCCATTTTTCCGATCTCGCGATACCGACCATACTCACCAGTCAGCTCTAAACGTTCCTCAAATTCGCCGGTATGCACATTTAACGGCTGATGGAAGATGCGTCCATCCTCCTTATCCAGCACACCGTAGCAGATTCCCGATACGTAAAATCTCCATTTTCCCATAATAACATAACCCTCCTAAATAATATTAGTTTCTGAAATAGATCTTTCCCGTCGATGCGTCCATGCCATCAACGATCGCCAGAGACTCCAGATGGATACCCAGATTGCGGATCGTTCTGCCTCCGCTCTGGAAGCCTTTTTCAATGGCGATCCCGATTCCCTCCACAGTGGCCCCCGCCTGATTTACGATAGAGATCAGCCCCTGAAGCGCACATCCGTTTGCAAGAAAATCATCGATCAGAAGAACATGCTCCCCTTTGTTCAGGAACTTTTTGGAAACGATCACCTGATTCTTACATTTGTGTGTAAAGGACTCCACTTCAGCGATATACATATCTCCATCCAGATTGATACTGTGGGATTTCTTGGCAAATACCACCGGCACTTGGAAATATCTTGCAGCAATACAGGCAATTCCGATACCGGATGCCTCGATCGTCAGGATCTTATCCACCTTTGCATCGGCAAATCGGCGTTTAAATTCTGCTCCCATTTCTTCCAGCAGTCCAATATCCATCTGATGGTTTAAAAAGCTGTCTACCTTAAGGACATTCCCTTCCTTGACAACGCCATCCTTCTGGATCCGCTCCTCTAAAAAATTCATATCATTTCCTCCCATCCTATCAATATCCGTTAATTCTCTGGCTTCTTTAGCCTCCGCGAAACAGATATTCTCAAGCTTCATCAAAATCTTTTTTCCGCCGTTATCTCCGGTCAGGCCCAGAAGCTCCGGATAAAGCGCATCCGAAAACACAGCCGGAT
>USQV01000236.1 GCA_900556965.1 uncultured Clostridium sp. | reverse complement strand
CCTGGTGCGAGACAGGAGATACCATAAAAGGAACGATCAATCTTGTGACAAACAGCGGGGAACTGGAGGTTCCCTTTCTTTTTCATGTAGAGATAACGGAATCCGTCCGTGTCCTCTCTACATTAAAAACTCTGGAGGATTTTGTAGAGCTGGCTCAAAAGGATATGGAGCTTGCCTTAAGGCTGATGGAGTACAGGGATTTTACCGACGCTCCGTTTTTACAGGACGAGCATACACGCGTAGTCTTTGAGGGCCTTAAGGGACATGGCAACAGACAGAATGCGCTGGAGGAATTTTTCCTTGCTATGAGGAAAAAGGAGCCGGTCCGCTTAAGTCTGCCTACCGCAAAAAAAATGTATGAAAATCCGACGGATATACTGACAGACCGGATCACCTTAAAGAAAAATACATGGGGCTATATTTATATCGAAGTAAAGGCAGACGGAGATTTTATCGAGCTTCCTAAAAAGATGATTACCCAGGCAGACTTTGAGAATGATCGCTGTGATCTGATCTATAGGATCCATCCGGAACGTCTTCACAGAGGAAAAAATCTTGGAGCGATCCGCTTGGTAACCGCACATGGAGAGACCCGGATCCGGATCGAGGCCATGGGCGATACCACTGTGGATATAACCGGACGGGAAAACGAAATGAGAAAGTCCAGCATCTTGCGGTATCTGAAGATCCGGGAGGAATACGAACGGGCAGAGGGGAAAAAGGATCGGATCCTGAACAGGATGCAAAAGGAGCTGGATGCGATCCGTGGAGCGAACGGGAGCTCTCTCCTTTTATCGTTATTCCGGGCCGAGGCTTTTATAGAGGCACGGTGTCCGGAGCAGGCAGCATCCTGCTTAAGTGAGTGCCGTGATGCCATCCTCTCGGAAAAGGACAGGCTGGGTACGCTCTACTGCTTTTATCAGTATCTTTTATATCGGCAGAATCCGGACGAAGATAAAAAACAGGCAGTCCTTAAGCTGATCGAGAAAAAACTGGAACAAAAGAAGGGACGCTTTTATCTGCAGCTGCTGCAGCTTAAGCTGGAGCCCGAGCGTTATGAGGAACCGGGTACTCTTTTTGACAGCTTTCGGCTCCGGTATAAATACGGCTGCTGCAGCCCGTTCCTTTATATTGAAGCCTGCCGTCTGCTGGAAAAAGATCCCGCACTCCTTTCTTCCATGGATGGTTTTGAGATACATGTACTTTTTTACGGAGCGGATAACGGGATGGTCAGTGAGGAATTGGCAGCCCGGGCAGCGGCTCTTGTACCTCAGGCAAAGTTTTATAACCGGGTTTATTTCCTCCTTCTTGTTACATTGTATGAGGTCTTCGGGACAAAAGAGCTGCTGGAGGGGATCTGTGCTCTCCTGATCAAGGGAAATAAAAAAGGTGAGGAATATTTCCCGTGGTATGAAAAAGCAATCGAGCAGGATATCAGCCTGACAAGGCTGTATGAATATTATCTGTATTCTCTCCCGGAGAGCTTTGAACGTGCGCTTCCGCGACAGGTGCTTTTATATTTTTCCTATGAAAACAGTCATCTCGACACCAGAAGCCATGCCCTGCTCTATAAAAATGTCCTGACCTGTTTAGATCCGGAGGATAAGCTATATAAAACTTATGAGCGGGAGATCGAACAGTTTGCCTTAGATCAGCTTTTTGATTCAAGGATAAACGGAAATCTGGCTGTGATCTATAAAAATATCATTTATAAGGATTTTATCGATGCACAGGTCGCAAAGGTCCTGCCTGCAGTATTGCGGTCAAATCGGATCGAATGCGCGGACAGTGCCATGCGGTATGTAGTCGTTGTGAATGGTCTTCTCGCCGGAGAGGACGCCTATCCGTTAAATGACGGGATCGCTTACGTGCCGGTCTATTTTGAAGACAGTATTCTTCTTTTTCAGGATATGTACGGCAACCGATATGCAGACGCTTCCTACACGATCACACCGGTAATGGATGAAAAGGAGCTGGAGAACCGCTGCTTTGAAGTGTATCCGGAGCATCCGATGTTAAGGCTGCAGACCTGCCTTACCATTATGGAACAGGAAAAGCTGTCGGGAGAGGATGTTCTGCTCCTCCAGAGAACGTTAGAGGAGCTGCCGGTAAAGCCGCTGTTTAGACAGAAGGTGCAGAAAAGGATCATCAATTATTATAAAGAATATCTGACGGATGAGGAGGAATCCATACCGGATGAAGGCGCCGCCTACCTCTTAAGACTTGACAAGAAAAAGCTGTCCAGACAGGATCGGGTCAGTGTCTGTGAAACTCTGATCTCCCAGAATTACTTTTCTGAAGCCTATAGTATGATCCGCGAGTTCGGCGAAGAAGGGATCCGCTTAAAGCGTCTTCTGGGGCTTTGCACCAATATGATCTTACAAAAGCTGTTTGATGAGGATGAGCTTCTCTTACATATCTCCCACAGGATATTTGCCTCCGGAAACGGCGACAGTGTGATCCTCGACTACCTCTGTGAGCATTTTAACGGTGCAAATGATGAGATGTATCGCATCCTTGTGCAGGCGGTCAGAGAGCATGTGGAAACCTATGATATGGAGGAGAGGCTGTTAGCGCAGCTTTTATTTACCGGCAGCGATAAACATCTGGACACAGTGTTTGATTTCTATGCCAGCCGGAAAAAAACTCTGGAATCGATCGTCAGGGCTTACTTTACGGTAAGATCGGTCGGGTATTTTATCCATGACCTTGTGCCGGCCGATAAAGTGTTTCTGTATCTGGAGGGG
>USQV01000235.1 GCA_900556965.1 uncultured Clostridium sp. | reverse complement strand
ATAGTTCTTCTAGCAGAACTCGTGGTAGCTCCGTATGTATATGGATTATTTTTACGGATAATCGCGAAGCAGCTGTGTCTATGTGACAGCAGTAAAAACGGATTGCGAAGGCCTGTTTTACAGGAGGAAGCACTCTGATGAAGGAGGAAATTCTATGGGAACATTTATCGGGATCATAATATTGGCCGCGATTATCACGGCAGCTATAAAGAGTATGGTAAAAGATAAAAAGGCAGGAAAATCCCTGCAATGTGGACATGATTGCAAGCATTGCGGCGGGTGCTGCCATTAGGAGGCGCGTATGGAGATTTCTGAGCAATACTGTCTTTCTAAAATGGATAAAAATGTCATCATGGCGCGCCTCAGAGAAAAGGGTGGCAGAGTTACAAGACAGAGAGAAATTCTGCTTGATATAATTCTGAGCCGGGAGTTTTCAAATTGTAAAGAGATCTACTACGATGCGATTAAAGTATTTCCAAAAATCGGAATGGCCACGATCTATCGTACCGTCAATACATTGGAGGAAATAGGGGCGCTGCATAAGAGAAATATCTATTGCATAAAGAATGAGAAACCGTTAGAGGTTGGTGAATGCCTGATCGAGCTGGCAGACGGAAGCACCATGAATTTTAAGGCAGAGGCACTGAAAAAAATGCTGGAACGGGAGATGGAGGATCGTGGCTTCCTGAAAGGACGGCATGTCAATAAAATATATGTAAAGAAATAGCCCGTTGGGGCTTTTCTTTAAAAATAGCAGTTAGACAAAACTAACAATAACAGAATGGAGGAAATTGCCTGTGAGCGTTGTGATTATTGGAGGAAATGAATGTATGGTAAGGCAGTATATGGATCTTTGTGAGGAATATCAGTGCGAGGCAAAGGTATTCCCCAAAAAGCTCAGCGGCATTAAGACGATCGGCCGTCCGGATCTTATGGTTCTGTTTACAGGAACGGTTTCTCATAAGCTGGTCAAGAGCGCGCTGAATGAGATAAAGGGCAGTAATGCACGGGTCGCCAGATGCCATTCAAGCTCTTTGTCGGCATTAAAAAATATCTTAAATGAGCACTGCCGATAGAAAGCTTCAGATAGAAAACTGTTTGTATAAGGCATTATAATAAGGATTGCACAGCCGTTCGATATGTGCTATACTCATTTCCAGCTGAATAGATACAGTCAGGTGCCGGAGCGGCGATATTTCGCCGGCTCCGGTGAAAAGGGAAACAGGTGAAAATCCTGTACGAACTCGTCACCGTAATTCGGGAGCAGATGCCGATTGATCACTGGGAAACTGGGAAGATGGCTGATGTGAAGATCGATGAGCCGGGAGACCTGCCTGATTGTTGTACGGAAACGGTAGTTTCAGACCACGAGTAACTGGTTGTACGGACAGTCCCCAATAGGGATAGATCGATCCTTTGGTACTGTTTACAGCCTTTTCCTGAGAGGGAGAAGGCTGTTTTGCGGTGCAGAGAAACGCACTCCGACCACCTGCTGTTTGTGTCTGATAACAAAAGTTATGTGCAGCTCAGCAAATTAATATAAGCAGGGAAAGGTCTGCAGGAGGAGAAAACAAAATGAAAAAGAGAACAGTAGCAATTGTTTTGTCAGCAATGATGGCGGCAGCCTGTGTAACGGGATGCGGTGCGAAGGAAGCAGCTTCCACAGAGACAAAAACAGAAGCAGCCGCTCAGACAGAGGAAAGTCAGAAGGAAGAAACAACAGCAGAAGAAGCGAAGGATGCGGATAAAGAAGCAGCAGATGAGGTAGCAGCCATGATCGACGCTATTTATGTTCAGACAAGAACAGAAAAAACAGACGAACAGTGTGAACAGGCCAAAAAAGGCTGGGACGCTTTGACCGATGCCCAGAAGGAAATGGTGGAAGGAGAAGAAGCAGATCCGGATTACTTCGGACGAGACACCGGGGATGCCTCTAAGGATGATCCGAGAAACCAGGATGAGATCGGGGAGAATGAGCTTCTCGTTGTAAGCTTTGGAACATCCTTTAATGACAGCCGTGTCGATGATATCAAAGGGATCGAGGATGCTTTGCAGGAAGCATATCCGGACTGGTCGGTAAGGAGAGCCTTCACCGCCCAGATCATCATCAACCATGTACAGGCCCGTGACGGAGAAAAAATCGATAACGTAAATCAGGCATTAGACCGTGCAGTAGCAAATAACGTGAAAAACCTTCTGATCCAGCCGACCCATCTTATGCATGGTGCAGAGTACGATGAGCTTATGGAAACAGTGGATCAATATCGTGACAAGTTTGAGACGGTCAGAGTAGCAGAACCGCTTCTCGGTGAGGTAGGAGAAGATGCTTCCTCCATCAATGAGGATAAGAAATATGTTGCAGAGGCTGTAACTGCCGAAGCGGTAAAAACAGCGGGATATGAAACTCTTGACGAAGCAGAAGCAGACGGTGTTGCATTCGTATTTATGGGACACGGAACCTCCCATACCGCAAAGGTTTCCTATAGCCAGATGCAGACACAGATGAATACACTGGGCTACAAGAACGTATTTATCGGAACAGTGGAAGGCGAGCCGGAGGAAACATCCTGTGAGGCTGTGATCGAAGCAGTTTCTGCTGCCGGATATAAGAAGGTGATCCTGCGTCCGTTAATGGTAGTTGCCGGAGACCACGCAAACAATGATATGGCCGGCGAAGACGAGGATTCATGGATGAGCATGTTCAACGCCTCCGGAAAGTTTGACAGTGTCGAGGCACAGATCAAGGGT
>USQV01000234.1 GCA_900556965.1 uncultured Clostridium sp. | reverse complement strand
GATCCGTCTGGTATTCCCGGAGCTTACCGAGGACAGACGTAAAGAACTGGCGAAGGATGTTAAGAAAAAGGGTGAGGGCGCTAAGGTAGCGATCCGCAACATCCGCCGCGACGCGAACGATACATTCAAGAAGATGGAAAAGAGCGACGAGATCTCTGAGGACGAGTTAAAGGATGCAACAGAGAAGATGCAGAAGATCACGGACAAGGCCATCGAGAAGGTGGAAAAGGCCATCGAAAACAAGACAAAAGAGATTCTTACTGTATAGCTTTTAGAGAAAGCCGCAGGGGGCAGGGAGACCTGCCCTCTGTTTTTCGCAGCAGGAGGAAAGAAAGAGAAGTATGGAAGAAAATTTAAATATCCCCGACCATGTGGCACTGATTTTAGACGGAAACGGAAGATGGGCGAAAAAGCGCGGTCTTCCGAGACAGATGGGACATAAAAAGGGCTGTGAGACTCTGGAACAGACGGTAGAGGATGCAGCAAGACTGGGAATCCGCTATCTTACCGTCTATGGGTTTTCAACAGAAAACTGGAAGCGCCCGGAGGAGGAAGTCGGCGCCCTGATGCAGCTGTTCCGCTTTTATGCAAAGAGACTGTTAAAAATCGCAAAAGAAAATAATATCCGGGTAAAAATGATCGGCGAGAGAATGCGCTTTGCGCCGGATCTTATTGAGGCAATCAACGGACTAGAAAAAGCTACTGCCGATAATACGGGGCTGACCTTCATTATCGCTGTAAATTATGGCGGACGCGATGAAATAACGCGGGCCGTGAAAAAGATCATGGCAGATACAAAAAGCGGAAAGCTTACCGAAGATAAGATGACAGAGGAAGTCTTTGCCTCCTATCTGGATACGGCAGATATCCCGGATCCCGATCTTTTAATCCGCACCAGCGGCGAGCTCAGGCTTTCCAACTATCTTTTATGGCAGTTAGCGTATTCCGAGCTCTACGTGACAGACTGCCTGTGGCCGGATTTTAATAAAGATGAGCTGGTGAAGGCGATCCGGCAATATAATAAGAGAGAACGCCGTTTTGGGGGAGTGAGCGCAAAGTCGGCGAAGTAAGAGGTGTATTTATGTTTACAACCAGATTATTAAGTGGGATCGTACTTGTCATTTTAGCCGTTTTCTTCTTGACAAAGGGAGGGATCGCTCTATTTCTTATGTCCTTGGCGATCTCTTTGATCGGTCTGTTTGAGCTCTGTCGTGTGGTGAAGATCGAGAAGAAGCTGCCGGGTGTGATCGCTTATCTGTCCGTTATAGGATATTATGGGCTTCTTTGGATCGGAAAAGAACAGGAGCTGACATTTTTGGCAGCAATAACGCTGATGCTTTTAATGGCAGTCTATGTATTTGCCTTTCCCAAATTCGGAACAGAACAGATCACAGTGGCGTTTTTTGGCGTTTTTTATGTGGGGCTTCTGTTTTCTTACCTGTATCAGGTGAGAAATATGCTCGACGGAAAGTATCTGGTGTGGCTGATCGTTATCAGCGCATGGGGATGCGATACCTGTGCCTATTGTGCAGGCGTGCTACTTGGTAAGCACAAGCTGGCACCGGAGCTCAGTCCGAAAAAGACGATCGAGGGAGCCATCGGCGGTGTGGCAGGAACTGCCCTTTTAGGCTTTTTGTACGGCGCCTGTTTTGGACAGAACATGGTGAATCTGGCCCATCCGGGAATTACCTGTGCCTTGGCCTGCGGGATCGCAGGATTGATCTCCCAGATCGGAGATCTGGCAGCCTCAGGCATAAAGCGAAACCATAATATTAAGGATTATGGACATCTGATCCCGGGGCACGGTGGGATCCTTGACCGCTTCGACAGCATGATCTTTACTGCGCCTGCTATTTATTTTGCGGTAAGATTTCTTTCTCTTTAATAAAGCAGCATGAGAGGTGACATATTATGAAAAAGATTGCGATCCTTGGCTCCACCGGCTCCATCGGAACCCAGACTTTGGAGGTGGTAAGGGCAAATAAGGATATTTCTGTTTCCGCCATCGCGGCAGGAAGCAATATCTCCCTTCTGGAGGAACAGATCCGGGAATTTCATCCCGCACTCTGCGGCGTGTGGGAGGAAGAAAAAGCACGGGAGCTTGCCCTTCGCGTTCAGGATACAGATACAAAGATCGTAGCCGGAATGGAGGGACTCTTAGAGATCGCCTGCTATGAAGACTACCGGATACTGGTGACAGCAGTAGTAGGAATGATCGGGATCCGTCCGACAATAGCCGCGATCCGGGCAGGAAAAGATATTGCCCTTGCCAATAAGGAAACGCTTGTAACAGCCGGACATCTTATCATCCCCCTCGTAAAGGAGAAGGGAGTCAGACTTCTTCCTGTAGACAGCGAGCACAGTGCAATTTTCCAGTGCTTAAACGGAGAAGAAGGGAATAAAATTGAGAAGATCCTTCTGACCGCTTCCGGAGGCCCGTTCCGGGGGAAAACAAGAGATGAGATGAAGAAGGTGAAGCTCGAGGATGCATTAAAGCACCCGAACTGGTCTATGGGCAGAAAGATCACCATCGACAGCTCCACAATGGTAAATAAAGGTCTCGAGGTTATGGAGGCAAAGTGGCTGTTCGGCGTCGGTATCGATGATATTCAGGTGGTCGTTCAGCCTAAGAGCATCATCCATTCCATGGTGCAGTTTGAAGACGGAGCCGTCATTGCACAGTTAGGGACACCGGATATGAAACTCCCGATCCAGTACGCCCTTTACTATCCGGAGAGGCGTCCTATGGGAG
>USQV01000233.1 GCA_900556965.1 uncultured Clostridium sp. | reverse complement strand
CATCGCGCGTGTTATGCTGTGCAGACCGCCTATGCTGATCCTCGATGAAGCGACGAGCTCCGTCGATACGAGAACGGAAAAGCACATCGAGCAGGGCATGGATGCGCTGATGGCAGAGCGGACGACCTTCGTGATCGCCCACCGTCTTTCCACAGTGCGGAACGCCAACGCCATCATGGTTCTGGAGAACGGAGAGATCATTGAGCGCGGTGATCATGGAGACCTCCTGAAAGAAAAAGGACGTTATTACCGGTTATATACGGGAATGGCGGAGCTGAGTTAGGACGATCACAGAAGAAAAAACGGGCAGATGAAGAAATCTGCCCGTTTTTTTATGTAACAGGAAATTCCGGGGAATTCCCTGTTTATACAGAATGGAGGAAAACGTCATGGCACAGTATAACCACACTGCCATTGAAAAAAAGTGGCGTGAGAATTGGGAGAAAGACCCGATCAATGTTAATGATGGAAAAAAAGAGAAATATTATTGTCTGGATATGTTCCCGTATCCGTCCGGAAGCGGTCTTCATGTAGGCCATTGGAGAGGCTACGTTATCTCTGATGTCTGGAGCCGTTATCAGTTATTAAAGGGAAAGTATGTGATCCATCCCATGGGCTGGGATGCCTTCGGTCTTCCGGCTGAGAACTATGCGATCAAGATGGGAGTCCATCCTTCAAAATCCACAGCAGAGAACATTGCCAATATCAAACGACAGATGAATGAGATCGCTGCAATCTATGACTGGGATATGGAAGTCAATACGACAGATCCTGCCTTTTATAAATGGACACAGTGGATCTTCGTCCAGATGTTCAAGAAGGGTCTTGCGTATGAGAAGGAATTCCCGATCAACTGGTGCCCGTCCTGTAAGACAGGTCTTGCCAATGAGGAGGTCGTAAACGGCTGCTGTGAGCGCTGCGGAACACAGGTTACAAAGAAGAACCTTCGTCAGTGGATGCTTAAGATCACCGCTTACGCAGATCGTCTCTTAAACGATCTCGATAAGCTGGATTGGCCGGAAAAGGTCAAAAAGATGCAGTCTGAGTGGATCGGAAAATCTTATGGTGCTGAGGTGGATTTCCCGGTAGAGGGTCGTGATGAGAAGATCACGGTATACACCACCAGACCTGATACGCTTCACGGCGCAACCTTTATGGTGCTTGCACCGGAGCATAAGCTTGCCAAGAGCCTTGCTACAGATGAAACAAGAGAGGCAGTAGAAAAGTATATCTTTGATTCCTCCATGAAGTCCAACGTAGATCGTCTTCAGGACAAGGAAAAGACCGGCGTATTTACGGGAAGCTATGCAATCAACCCGTTAAACGGCGCAAAGGTTCCGATCTGGCTGTCTGACTATGTACTGGCGGATTACGGTACCGGAGCGATCATGTGTGTTCCGGCCCATGATGACCGTGACTTTGAGTTTGCAAGAAAATTCAACATTCCGATCATTCAGGTCATTGCGAAGGACGGAAAAGAAATTGAAAACATGACTGAGGCCTATACAGAGGCCAGCGGCACCATGATCAATTCCGGAGAGTGGAATGGAATGGAATCCGCAATCCTTAAGAAGGAAGCCCCGATCATCATCGAAAAAATGGGTATCGGCAAAAAGACAGTAAATTATAAACTTCGTGACTGGGTATTCTCCCGTCAGCGTTATTGGGGAGAGCCGATCCCGATCATCCACTGTCCGAAATGCGGAAATGTACCGGTTCCGGAGGATCAGCTTCCGCTTACCTTGCCGGAGGTAGAGAGCTATCAGCCGACCGGCACCGGAGAGTCTCCGTTGGCAGACATTGACTGGTGGGTAAACACGACATGCCCGTGCTGCGGCGCACCGGCAAAGCGTGAGACAAATACGATGCCTCAGTGGGCAGGTTCCTCCTGGTACTTCCTCAGATATGTCGATAATAAGAATGATGAAGCTCTTGTTTCCAGAGAAAAAGCAGACAAATATCTTCCGGTAGATATGTATATCGGTGGTGTTGAGCATGCAGTGCTCCATCTTCTGTACTCCAGATTCTATACAAAATTCTTATGCGACATCGGCGTGATCGACTTTGACGAGCCCTTTAAAAAGCTTTTCAACCAGGGAATGATCACCGGTAAGAACGGCATCAAGATGAGTAAGTCCAAGGGAAATGTTGTTTCCCCGGATGATCTTGTAAGGGATTACGGCTGTGACGCATTAAGAATGTATGAGCTCTTTGTGGGACCGCCGGAGCTGGATGCGGAATGGGATGACAGAGGAATCGAGGGCGTTGCAAGATTCCTGAACCGTTTCTACAATCTTGTAATGGAGAACAAGGATAAGGACATCAAGGCAACTCCTGAAATGATCAAGCTTCGTCATAAGCTGGTTTATGATATTGAAACAAGATTTAATCAGTTCAGCCTGAACACAGTCGTATCCGGATTTATGGAGTACAACAATAAGCTGATCGACCTCGCCAAGAAGCAGGGCGGTATCGATAAGGATACCCTCAGAACCTTTGTTACCCTTATTGCACCGTTTACACCGCACCTCGGAGAAGAACTCTGGAGAGAGCTTGGCGGTACAGACAGTGTATTCCATTCAACATGGCCGGAGTGTGATGAGGAGGCCATGAAGGATGACGAGATCGAGATCGCCGTACAGATCAATGGTAAAACAAAGAGTGTTATCATGGTTCCTGCCGATATCACAAAAGAAGCTGCTATCGCAGCCGGAAAAGAAGCCGTACAGAGCAAGCTTACCGGTACGATCATAAA
>USQV01000232.1 GCA_900556965.1 uncultured Clostridium sp. | reverse complement strand
TCTTGCCGCTTAAAGCGGCTGAGAAGCACGTGACTTTAGCCATGTGAGGTTCACTGATAAAATTCTATAAATGAAGCTTATCAGCGAAAAAATCGATGATTATAACAGTAGCGTATATTAAGAAAAACTAGGAAATGTGAGGTACACAGCTATGATTAAAATACTTTTTATCTGCCTTGGCAACATCTGCCGCAGCCCAATGGCTGAATTTGTAATGAAGGATCTTGTTAATAAGGCCGGTCTTTCCGATCAGTTTGAGATCGCATCGGCTGCCACCAGTGCGTGGGAGATCGGGAACCCGGTCTATACTCCGGCCAGACAAAAGCTTGCAGAGCATGGTATTTCCTGTGAGGGAAAGACGGCCCGGCAGATGACATCCCATGATTATGAGAAATACGACTACCTGATCGCCATGGATCACAGTAATTTACGCGACATCCTGCAGCTTACCGGCGGTGATCCCGATCATAAGCTCTCACTTTTGATGGAGCACACAGGACATCCTCATGATGTGGCAGACCCTTGGTACACACGAAACTTTGAAGTGACTTGGCAGGATGTGCTGGAGGGCTGCACGGCGCTGCTGAAAACTTTACGGCAGGAGTTCTAATCAAGTCGAACGTCCGTGAGACTTGGCGCGTGATTCTGGTACGCATCCTCGCGGAGCGTTTATCTCAGTCGGAGTCTTCTCGACTGAGATAAAATGAGCTCCTGCCGCAATTTCTTTTTGGATGACTTATTTTTTATACACGGTTTCTTCTGAGCCGTTGGTCAGACTTATTGCCGACTGTTTTCCTTCCGCATCCGTATATGATGTCTCCAGAACGCAAGTGCTTCCGCCTTGCTCGGTCATCTTCATTGCGGTTACCATTCCGCCCCGGTATGGGAAGGTGACCTGAATCTTCTTTTCTTCATCATTTGAATCTGCCGTAAATACGGCATCCTCTTTTCTGCGTCCATTCACATGAAGCTCCATATTGCTCCGGAATATGACCTCAAGATCTGCATAGGGACCGGTTCCTCTGAACTGTTCTTCCCTCAGCTTATCTGTCCACATATATGGCGTAATTTCTTGAGCACCTGTTTTTCCGCTTTCCGAAATAGCATCCTTTTTGGCAGACTGTGATCCTGTATTCTTCTCTGCCGGTTTGCCATTCCCGACCAGGAAATCGATCCGGCAGGTTTCCGGAAAGCTGGGACTCAGCTCATACTTATAGTCATACTCCTTCACTTCCGTCATTTTCTCATAATAATCGGGAACCGCCCCCGCAAAGATTACCTGTTCTAAAGCTTCGCAGTTAGCAAAGGCTGCGCTGCCAATACTGGTCAGGCAATTATCCGCCTTTCCGGTTCCAAACTGAACCTGCTTTAAGGCTGTATTCTGGAAGGCATTCGGCCCGATTACATAAACGCTGTCCGGAATAAGCAGCTCCCGACTGAGGGATGTGCAGTGAAGGAAGGCATCCTTCTTGATATTTAAAAGGGATTCGGAAAGCTTAATACCGGAAAGCTTCTCGCAGTATGCAAAGCTTCCTTCACCGATAGACAGCACTGTATCCGGGAACACAAGCTCTCCGTTTAGGGAAGTACATGAATTAAAGGCATTGTCTCCGACGATCATAAGACCCTCCGGGAGCCTTGGTGCCGCCAGTAAGGTGCAGTTTGTAAAAGCACCGTTACTGATAAATCTGAGTCCATCCGGCAAGGATACACTCTCGATCTCGCTGCAATGGGAAAATACATGATCCGGAAGCTCAACGATCTTATTGGGGATATCAAGTTTTCCCTTAAGCTTTTTGCAGTCAGCGAAGGCATATATCCCGATTTCAGAAAGTGATTCCGGAAGCTTCAGGCTGCCGTCAAAGCCGCAGCCGTAGAAGGCATGCTTTTCGATCTTCTTTACTCCTTCCGGTATCATAAGATCTCCGGTAAACGCCTCGCCGGAGTTAAAACAGCTTTCCGTGATACATTCTAAGGAAGACGAAAGCTTTAATTTTCCATTAAATCCGCTACAGCCGGAGAAGGCAAAATCTCCCACCTTTTTCACACTGTCAGGAAGCAGCAGATCTCCTGTCAGCTTGCCGCAGTCAGCAAAGGCTGCTCTCCCGATCTCCGTGAGCCCCTCCGGAAGCTTCAGCTCTCCCTTGAAGGTACAGTGCTGAAATGCATGTTCGCCGATATACTGCAGGTTGTCCGGAAGCCGCAGGCTTCCATCGAAGCCCCCACAATTACAGAAGGTGCTGTCCTCGATCCGTTTCACCTTATCCGGAATGATCAGATCTCCCTTAAGACCGCTGCAGCCATAGAAGGCAAATTCTCCGATTTCTTCCAGAGTTGCCGGAAGCTTCAGCTCCCCTTCCATCTCGGGATGTCCGTAAAAGGCCGCTGCTGAAATAGAGGTCAATCCCTCCTCCAGTATCAGCTTGTTGATCTCATAATCTCTCCAGTAATGATGCGGTACATCCATCGCACCTTTGCCTTTGATCGTCAGCGTCTTTCCTCTGCGATCATAGTTCCAGCTTAAATTTTCTCCGCATCGGCCTGACAGCTCCTGCTTCGGCTTGCTTTTGATCCACGAAAAGCCCGCCGCCACACAGCTTATGACACCGATGCCTACAATTAAAAACACGATCCACATTTTCTTCACTGCCTTCACCTCCCGGATATGATGACACCAAGTTCCCACGGTCAAAAGCCCCCAATTTTAACCGAATCAAGTAAGTCCCCTGCTTCAATTGCAAAAAGCAATAAGCAGTGG
>USQV01000231.1 GCA_900556965.1 uncultured Clostridium sp. | reverse complement strand
GAGGGGCTCCTGTCCGGCATCAGGTACCGTTAATTCCGGATATGGATCTCATACATCCTGTACGGCAGTCGAGCTGGGGGAGACAATCGTAGTCTTTGATGCCGGAAGTGGTCTGACCCGTCTGGGCTATGAACTGAAGAATCGAATACGCTCCGGACGTCTGGATATTTTTATGAGTCATCTCCACATGGATCATCTGGTCGGACTGTTTGGTTTTCCGCTCTTTTTCGATCCGGGCTGGGAGATACACCTTTATGGTGCCAGACGAAAGAAAAAAGAATTTTATCTCCAGCTTTCCCAGATCATCTGCCCGCCCTACTGGCCGGTGGGGATCGAGGATTTTACCGCAAAGGTACAGATCCACGAGATACAGGAGGGCTCCGTAGTAAAATGCTGCGATGATGCCAGTGTAAAGGTCGGAAAGGGCTTTCATCCCAATGACAGCCTGATGTTCCGCCTTGAAGGAAACGGAAAGAGCGTTGTTTACGGGCTGGACTGTGAGGTAAACAACGAGATGGAAAAGGAGCTGACAAAATTTTCCAAAGATGCGGATGTTCTTGTCTACGACGCGACTTATATGCCGGAGGATATGCCGGATCACGTGGGCTGGGGACATTCCGACTGGAAAAGCGGGATCAGGATCGGAGAAAACGCCTCTGTGAAAACGCTTCTTATGACACATTTTGCATGGGAGTATCCGGATGAAGTGCTCATGGAGCAGGAGAAGATGGCAATGAAGGAAAGCAATCGATGTATTTTTGCACGAGAAGGGATGAACATGCAGATATGAACGATCATGACTTAAATACAATACTTGATATCGGAATTTCCCTGTCTTCGGAAAAGGATCTGAACCGTCTTCTGGAAAAGATCTTATCTAAAGTGATGGGGCTTGCCCATTGTGATGCGGGAACTCTGTATCTTCTGGACAACGATGTCCTGAAATTTAAAATAATGCGGAACGATACCATGAAAACCTACGAGGGAGGAGACGGAAAGGATCCGAAGCTGCCGCCGGTGAGACTGAGCCGGGAAAATGTATGCAGCTTTTCTCTTTTAGAGGGAAGGACAGTCTGCATAGCCGATGTAAGGAACTGTGCGGAATACGATTTCTCCGGCCCGATCCGATACGATTCCATGACGGGATATCGAACAAGATCCATGCTGGTCGTTCCGATGATGAACCGGGTCGGAGAAAAGCTGGGAGTCGTACAGCTTATCAACGCCATGGACAACAATAACGAGGTCTGTGAATTTTCTGAGGAGCTTATCCACGTTGTGGAATCCATTGCATCACAGGCCGCGGTAACCATACAGAACGTCAGGTATATCGAAGACATCCGCGGGCTTTTCGATTCTCTGGTAAAGCTCATGTCCTCCGCAGTCGATGCCAGAACACCGTATAACGGAGCCCATACCCGCCATATGGCGGAGTACGGGGAACGATTTATCGATTATCTGAATAAAACTTATAAGAAAGAAAACGGGGAGATCCGGTTCCGGCCGGAGCATAAGGATGCCCTGTTGATGAGTATATGGCTCCACGATATCGGAAAGATTGTGATCCCGTTAGAGGTCATGAATAAAGAGAAACGATTATCAAAGATTCAGGAGATGACTTTAAAAAATCGTTTGGAGCGGATACGCTTTCTGACTGAGATACGCAGGCTGCGGGGAGAGTGTAACGATGAGGAAGCAAAGGAGATCGGCAAACAGCTTCTTGAGGTCGGAAAGCTGGCGGAGGATATTAACCGATCCGATTTCCTGACGGAGGAAAAGCTGGAAGCTCTTAATGTGGCAGGAGACCTTACCTATATCGAGGAGGACGGGACTAAGAAGCTCTGGATCAGCAAGGAGGAAAAAGAGGTACTGTCGATCCGGAAGGGCACGCTCACGGATGAGGAGCGAAAGGTGATGGAAAGCCATGTGGTGGTTACGGACGAGTTTCTGTCCAAAATCAAATTTTCCAGCCAGCTTTCTTCGGTTCGGACGTGGGCGGCGTCGCACCATGAGTTTATAAACGGAAGCGGATATCCGAAGGGACTGTCGGGAGATCAGATCCCGATCGAGACACGGATCATTACGATCCTTGACATATTCGATGCACTGGTGGCTACAGATAGGCCCTATAAGAAGGGAATGCAGATCGACACCGCACTGTCGATCCTGAAAAAAATGGCGGATACAGAAGGGAAGCTGGATCCTGTGCTTACGCAGCTTTTCACCGAGAGCCGCTGCTGGGAAAAAGAGGAGGTAGAATAATAATGGGCTATGTAAGGAAGATCAGACGAGCCGCAGCGATCCTGCTGACCGTCTGCATGACGCTTACCGGGATCACGCCGGTTTCTGCGGCGGAAACGGCTTCCGATATGCGTCTTACCAGAACAGAGGGTACTGTGCTGGTAACAAACCGCAACGGAAAAGAAGTGGGTGTAAAGGCCGATATGAAGCTGTTCCACGGCTATCGCATCAAAACGGAGGATATCAGCTACGCATGGATGTCCTTAGATACATCTAAAATGGCGAAGCTGGACTGCAAGAGTGATGCAGAGGTGCACCAGAAGGGCAAAAATCTGGAGATCCTTTTAAACTCCGGAAATCTGTTCTTTAATGTGACGGAAAAGCTTGCAGAGGATGAAAGCCTGAATATCCGTACATCAACGATGTTGACCGGTATCCGCGGAACGGCCGGCTGGGCAAAGATCCTTGACCAGTGGCATTCACAGATTTATATTCTGGAGGGTACGGTGGAGTGCTCTGTCAT
>USQV01000230.1 GCA_900556965.1 uncultured Clostridium sp. | reverse complement strand
AATATGGAATCCCGGATTCTCATACGCCAGACATGCTGCACGGTGAGTTCCGCCAAATTCAGTCATCTGCGGACTACGCTCTCTGCAGGCGTCTGTCGCATAATTACATCTCGGTGCAAACGCACAGCCCTTCGGTAAGTTTGTAGGATCCGGCATCAGGCCGTGGATCGGCTGAAGTTTGCTTCTGCGATTTTTGATATTGGGAAGCGAGTTAAAAAGCCCTTCAGTATAGGGATGTATTGTATGATTAAATACTTCGTCCAGATTTCCTTCTTCGATGATCTTTCCGGCATACATAACGGCTACCCGGTCACAGGTCTCTGCAACGATACCGAGATCGTGTGTAATAAGGATCATGGAGGTATTCTTCTTTTCCTTTAATTCTCTCATTAAATGGAGGATCTGGGCCTGGATCGTAACGTCCAGAGCAGTTGTCGGCTCGTCTGCGATCAGAAGCTGCGGGCTGCAGGCCAGCGCGATCGCAATGATCACTCTCTGCTTCATACCGCCGGAGAACTGATGCGGGTACTCGATGGCACGTTCCTTCGGAATACCTACTAACTCCAGCATCTCCTCAGCCTTCTCCCAGGCCTGGCTTTTCGTCAGGTTTTCATGGAGCTCAAGGCTCTCTGCAATCTGCTGTCCGACTGTAAATACCGGGTTTAAGGATGTCATGGGATCCTGGAAGATCATGGATACCAGACTTCCTCTGATATGCTCCAGCTCCGGAGTCGTCATGTGCAGTACATCTTCTCCACATACCTCCAGCTTGTCACAGGTAAGCTCTCCCGGAGGAGAATCGATCAGGCGGAGTATGGAAAGTGCTGTTGTTGTTTTTCCGGCTCCTGTCTCGCCTACCAGTCCCAACGTTTCACCTTTTTTAATATGAAGGCTGACTCCGTTGACTGCCTCTACAGTCTCCTCCTCCAAAACAAATTTTACATTTAAATTTTCGACTTCAAGAACCATATCTTTTTCTACTGCCATTTAAATGTTCCTCCTATTTCTTAAGCTTCGGATCCAGAGAATCTCTCAGGCCGTCACCCATCATATTGAGGGCAAGCACAGTGATCATGATCGCAAGTCCCGGGAATAACGTCATATAAGAGTAATCACGGATATACTTTCTTCCGCCGGAAAGCAGGGCGCCCCATTCCGGAGACGGAGCCGGTACACCGAGTCCCAGAAAGCTTAAGCTGGAAGCCGATATGATCGCGGATGCCACACGGAGCGTTGCCTGAACGATAATGGGAGAAAGACAGTTCGGTAATATATGTTTGAAGATGATCTTCCGGTTTGTAAGTCCGATCGCCTTGGAGGCTTCCACGTATTCCTGATTCCTTACCGTCAGAACCGCCGCTCTGGTGATACGCACAAATTCAGGAACACTGGTGATACCTACTGCCAGCATAAGGTTCCAGATGCTCTGTCCCAGAACCGATACGATAACGATAGCTAAAAGCATATTCGGTACTGCACTCAGAATATCTGTGCTTCGCATAATCAATTCCTCGATCCATCCGCCGTAGAAGCCGGCAATGGCGCCTAATGTAACTCCGAGCAGAAGACCGATGGTTACTGCTACAAGGCCGACGGAGCATGAGAATCTTGTACCATAAAGAACACGGAAGAAGATGTCACGTCCCAGCTCGTCGGTTCCAAACCAGTGCTTCGCACTCGGCCACTGAAGACGGTCTGCAAGGTTCTGTCCGACTACCTGTGTATCATAATCCAGAAATACATCCGAAAATAACGCAATGAAAACGATCAGAAGAACAACCGCAGAACCGACCATGGCACCTTTATTTCTGCGGAACTGATGCCAAACCTCGGCCATCTGGCTGCGGGCCTCTCTTGGTGCTGTCTTATCTGTTTTATTTGCCATTTTTCTTCCTCCCCTTCTTCGCTATGTATTGCGCTTTGATACGCGGATCGACGGCTGCATAGAGCAGGTCTACAAGAAGCAGAATAATACTTAAAAGAATTGTTGTCATAATAATACTTCCTGTTACAAGAGGTGTATCTCTCATATTCAGGGAGTCAACGATCAGACGTCCTACTCCCGGCCATGCAAATACGGTTTCGGTAAGAACGCTGCCGCCGAGAACGCCTGCTAACTGCGTACCAATGATCGTGATGATCGGAATCAGCGCATTTCTTAATGCATGGGATGTGACCACGATCTTTTCCGGTACGCCCTTTGCTCTGGCAGTTCTTAAATATTCCTGCTTTAAAACATCGAGCATGGAGGAACGGGTCGTTCTTGTCAGGGTTGCCATCAAACCGGTTCCGATGGTAATCGCCGGAAGAACAAGAGAGGACAACGTCTGGTCTCCTCCTGACGGGAACCAGCCCAGCTTCAGGGAGAAGGCGATGATCAGAAGAAGTCCAAGCCAGAAGTTCGGCATGGAAAGTCCGATCATGGCTAAGAACATACTGATATTATCCTGTACGGAACCATGCCGCGTCGCTGCGTAGATTCCCAGCGGAACGGACAGGAGGACAGATACTAAAATAGAAGCAAAGGAAAGCGTTATCGTTGCCGGCAGCTTCTGGATATATGTCTGAAATACATCTGTCTTTGATACATAAGAAATACCGAGATCGCCGTGAAGCATACCGCCCATATATTTGACGTAGCGTACAATTACAGGCTGATCCAAACCAAGCTCATGGCGGATCACATCCAGATCCTCCGCCGTTGCTCCTTCCGGTGCCAGCAGATCGACGGCATCACCGGGAGCCATATCCATGATGACAAAAATAAGAAACGACA
>USQV01000229.1 GCA_900556965.1 uncultured Clostridium sp. | reverse complement strand
TGGCTGGTCGGGTCTGTCATATCTGCATAATTCGGATGAACTGCATGAGCATTATCTCCGGAGATCATAAAGCTGGAAGCTACTGCGGTCCAGTATTCCTCCTCTGTTCTTCCCATGGAATAGTTTAATCTGCGAAGTGTATCGTAAAGGAATGTAGAACCGGCTCCCTGCTTTGTACCGCTTCCTACCTCCTCGTTATCCATTACACAGAATACAGAAACGCTCTCATCGTTCTTTCTGCTTAAGAAGCCCTTCATGGACACGAATGCACACTGAAGGTCATCCAGACGCGGTGCGGAGATAAACTCATTCTCTGCGCCCCACTGGGTACCCGGCATTCTGTTATAGAGGAATAAGTCGGAACCGATGATCGCCTCCGGATCAACACCGGCTTCCTTTGCGATCATTGTCTTGAAATCCAGTGCGGAATCCTTCATTCTGAATAACGGAAGCATGTCCTTCTGGATGTTGTACTTATAGCCTTCTTCATTAACGCTGCGGTTAAGATGGATCGCAAGGTTCGGAAGCATAAGAACATCTCTCTTAACGTCTACAAGCTTTGTTTCCAGCTTATTGCCATTTTTAACGATCACACGTCCGGCAACGGAGAGAGGTCTGTCAAACCACGGAGAACAGATCAGTCCGCCGTATTTTTCCACGTTTAATTTTACATACTGGCCTTCTACTGTCATCTCAGGATTCTCTTTGATCTTTAAGGTCGGAGAATCGCTGTGGCTTGCCGCAATATGGAAGCCTGTAAATTCCTTACACGGAACCCGGAACGCGATGACTGAAGATTTGTTTCTTGTTACATAGTAGCTTCCGCCTGCCTTGAGGTTCCATTCACTTCCCTCTTTTAAATGCTCAAAGCCTGCGTCCCCCAGATACTCCTCGATCGTCCGGATGGCATGAAAGCTGGTCGGACTCTTTTCAACAAATGCAAACAGCTCCTCGTTTAAATTCTTAAACATAATATCCTCCTTAAGTTTAGTGCTTCTACACTATTGTACTCCATTTACCCTCATGCTGTCTATACCAAATCCGCCATCAAAAGAAACATTCGACAGACATTCGGAAAGACACCGGCATCGGAAGCTCCTGTTTCCGATACCGGTGTCTTAGCATAACTGCTTCTATCGCACATATCCCTCGATGCAGTCAAATAAAAGCTCTTTAAATCGATTTTCATCAAATTCCATCGCAACATCAACATTGGGATGAAGCTCATGCATGTTTGTGACTCTATTTCTGGAAATCTCCTGCTCCGGAGTCTGCTCCATGAAATCACGCCAGTCGCATACCGTCATTCCCCTTGTGTACTCACCCTTAGTCTCGATCGTTACATTTGTTTTTATACTCTTTGTAATAACCGCAGGATCGATCCACCATGCAACAGCACATGCATCACAGATGCAGGTCTGCTCACTGTTCCGTAACGAGAAATCCAATATCTTTGACGTAAATTCCCCAACCGGTCCGCCGATCTTTCGGATTCGCTCCGAATCTTCTGCCGTCATCCGATTCTGACGCGTCACATTTAGTCCAACCATCTGAATCGGGATCCCGGATTCAAAAACGATCTTAGCCGCTTCTGGATCCACATAGATATTAAATTCCGCAGCCGGAGTTGCATTTCCTGCCGTTGAAGATCCGCCCATGCAAAGGATCTGTGGGATACGTTCTTTTAATCTCGGTTCCTTCAGGATCGCCTGTGCCACATTCGTAAGCGGCCCTAAGGTAATCAGGGAGATATCATCATTGTTCATAAACGTATCGATAAGGAAATCGACACCGTGCTGCTTTTCCAGTTGCTTTGCAGGTTCTTCTATTACCGCATCACCGACTCCGCCGCTTCCGTGTACCTCTGTGGCACGCACCAGCTGGTTTAAGATCGGCATGTCATAGCCTGCATAGACCGGAATATCTGTCCTTTTGGTGATCTCTGTCACATATCTTGCATTTCGCTGCGTATATTCAAGCCCTGTATTTCCACCGACTGCTACGATCCCCTTTACATCCAGCTTATTGATACACATTACAAGGGCAAAGGTATCGTCGATTCCGGGATCACAGTCGATCACAACTTTTCTTTTTTCGCTCACGTTATTTTCTTCTCCTTCTGCTATTTTCCTTTTTCGATGCTCTTAAGACGATTGATTCGGATCATTCCGAAGATCATCATGGCGATAATGGTTGCCGCATAAGGGATCATCTCTAAGAACTCGGTGGGGAAGCTTGTCTGGCTCTTTAAGCTGGTTGCCGTTGCATCCGTAAAACCGAAGAAGATCGCCGCAATTCCGGCACCGATCGGGTTTCCGTCTGCAATGTTACAAGCAGACAGTCCGATGTAGCCTCGTCCGTTTACCATGTTCTTCATAAAGAAGCTTACCCAGCCCATTGACATGAAAGCACCGCCGAAGCCGCAGAGCACACCGGAGATCAGGAACGAGATATATCCGATCCTCTTTACGCTGATACCAACGGAGGATGCCGCATTGGGATTCTCTCCGA
Organism: uncultured Clostridium sp.; assembly: GCA_900556965.1. The sequence goes on along the minus strand of USQV01000229.1, from coordinate 268 downwards.
CTGCCCGCATACGCAGTCCCAGTCTTGTTCTGGCAAAGAAAAACCATACAATGAAAATGGAAAGAAACGCACAGTAGGTAAGAATATTGTGACCGGAGATCATAGGCCCGATCAACGGGATCTTATTGATCAGCGGAATCGTGATGGAGGGCAGGGAGAATGCCTTGATCGCCGCAGACGTAGTTGCCTTTTCACCGGTCAGAAGGTACATAACAAATACGGTTCCGCCGGACGCCGACAAGCAGCAGAGCCATACAGCCCGCAACGC
>USQV01000228.1 GCA_900556965.1 uncultured Clostridium sp. | reverse complement strand
GAAGCTTAAGCCGGACACCATCTCTGCCGGATCTCTCGACCTGTACCGTGAATTTTGGATCTTCACGCCGTATCGTCAGCATGCGTTTTTCCTTCCACGGCCCCTCACATTCCAGCGTCTGTCCTTCCATTATGGCAAAAAAACGATTCCTTGCCGCTTTGCCTAAGGTTAATTCCTTTAAAACAGGCTCTGAGCCCCATGCACTCTTATGCATCTGGCTGTAATGCTCTCTGTAGATCCCCACCATCTCCATGACCAGAAGGACCAGCGGTCTGCACTCCATGCGGAATGCGGCAAGATTGTGATGAAAGGAGAAATTCTTCCCGTATTCCATAAACCGCTCAAACTCAACCGCCTGGCTGAAGGTTACCAGATCCTTTACCGGATACAGCTTATCTTTTCCGATAAAAAACTGTAGCTGGATCTCCGTTCTTGAGAGCTTTAATCTCGGCACGAGGCAGATCGTATTTTCCTCCTCGTCCCCCATGATCCGGCTCACCTCACGGTTTGTATACTCCCGTACCATAAAACGGACTCTGGGAGATGTGGAAACAGGCTTTAGGAATTTCTGATCCTCCTGTTTTAAAAACGCCTCCATAAGTGCTTTTGCGTGAGGACAAAGCTCCACCTCTTTGGTTCCGCTTTTACAGCCCTCTGAGCATATTCCCAGCCGTTTCCCGGATAGATCCATACGCGAACAAGAGTAGTCAAAAACCTGACTACCCTTGCGTAAAATACGGACCCGATACTGACTTGAACCATCCGTCACAGTCCCTCTTATTTCCATTTCACCTTTCCAGAAGGTGTCTGCAGCAAGTCCGGTTACTTCCATAAACGCCTCCGCGTCCACAGGCTGCCGCAGGATCAGATATCTCCGATCCCGAGCCCCTGTTACATTCTCTCCGGTGCCTCAAAACCCAGAAGATCGATACAGGTGGTAAGCACACTTCTTGTCAGTGTTACAAGGCCGATATAGCCGGCCTGTTTTTTCTTGTCTTCTTCCGCAATGATCCTTGTTTCATGATAGAAATGGTTGAGTGCATTTGACAGCTCATAAATATACGCACAGATCTTATGAGGCGCCAGCTCCTCAAAGCTGCCATGCATTACCTCGCTGAATCTGGATAATACCAGCATCAGTGTCTTCTCCGGCTCTGCACTTGCCGGGAGGATAGAGGTATCCTCTGCCATGCCGCATGTACTCTCATACTTCTTTAAGATGGAATTGATGCGGGCGATCGTATAAAGGATATACGGACCGGTATTTCCTTCAAAGGAGATAAAGCGGTCGATATCAAAGACATAATCCTTTGTTGCCTGATTGGAGAGATCCCCGTATTTTAATGCGGCGAGTCCGACGATCTTAGCCGTCTTTTCTGCCTCCTCCTCGGATATGGTGCGGTTTTCCATGATCCTGTCGTATGCAGCCTTGCTGATATCTGCGATAAGGTTCTCCAGACGCATCACGCCGCCCTCTCTTGTCTTAAACGGCTTTCCGTCCTTTCCGTTCATCGTGCCGAAGCCCACAAAATCCATCTTGCGGTCCGGAGCCACGATCCCGGCCTTCTTTGCTACGCGGAATACCTGCGTAAAGTGAAGCTCCTGACGCTTATCGACTACATAAATGTAGTGATCCGGCTTGAAATCCTTCTCTCTCTCAACGATCGTTGCCAGATCCGATGTCGCATAAAGTGCAGCGCCGTCCGATTTTCTGATAATACAGGGCGGAAGCTCCTTGGAATCGGTCTCCTCTGCAATGTCAACGACAAGAGCGCCCTGGCTTTCATAAGCCAGTCCCTTATGAATCAAATCCTCGATCATATCCGGAATATACGGCTGAGCATCGCTCTCGCCCTTCCACAGGTCAAACTCCACATTCAGATTGGAGTAGTTCTTCTTAAGATCCTTGAGGGACACATTCATAATGTGCTTCCAGATTGCACGATACGGAGCATAGCCGCTCTGAAGCTTAAAGGTTGCCTCCTGTGCTCTCTCCTTAAAGGCTTCGTCCACCTTTGACTTGGCGCTGGCTGCCGGATAGATCTCCTCCAGCTCGGAGATCGTAAACGGAGCCTCTGTGGGATATTCCCCGGTATAGCTCTCATCGAAATAGCATAACTGTGGCTGTCTCTCCCGGAGTTCTTCAATAATAAGACCCATCTGGAGTCCCCAGTCTCCCAGATGGACATCTCCGATGACCTTATGGCCCACAAAACGTCCCATACGCTTGATGGACTCACCGATAACAGCAGCTCTTAAATGGCCGACATGGAGAGGCTTTGCCACATTTGCTCCGCCGTAGTCCACGATGACCATCTCCGGTTTTTCGACCTCCTCCATTCCGAGCTTCTGTCCCTCTCGCATCCCGTTCATATATTCTGCGAGGAATCCGCTGCCGATCTTAAGGTTGATAAAGCCCGGCATTACCGCGCTTACTTCCTCAAAAATACGGCTTCCCTCCAGCTTTGCAACGACCTCATTCGCGATATCGATAGGTTTCTTTTTATATGCCTTTGCCGCCGCCATAGCTCCGTTGCACTGATATTCACAGAGATCCGGGCGGTTGGACAGAGTAACCTTTGCGTATGCTTCATCGTAGCCGCTGCCTGCAAAGGCCTGTCTCATTTCTTCTGTAATAAGATCAAGAATTTTCTTCATCTGACTTGTCTCCTTGTTCAGTTTACGAAATCATATCCTGTTTTCGCAGATATATTATTATACCGCATTATAATGAAAAAAGCTATATCGAATTAAAAAGAACTGCCGCCTCCGGGGCAATTTCC
>USQV01000227.1 GCA_900556965.1 uncultured Clostridium sp. | reverse complement strand
GTTCAAAGCATACATAGTCACCCGGCATGATGCCGAGTGCCTGAACATCTGCCTTTGTGCGGACGTCCTCATCGAGAACGATCTCCAGCGTATCCCAGCTTCTTGGAGTTGTGGAATAGTCGTTATTGACATGCTTCGACGGATTTATAAGCTGGCAGGTTCCCTCATAGATCCCGTTAAACTTTGTAATGACGCGGACATTCTCTGCCTCTGCATTGTTTGGCTGCATTCCGCCTACATTCGTCATTTTAAGGCGTCCGTCTGCCTTGATCTCATGGACCATTGCTCCGAGTGTATCGCAGTGGGCCTCTAAAAGGATCGCATCGTCAGAAGCTTCTCCGCCAAGATTTGCGATCACGCCGCCTTTTACGGTGCGGTATGCATGAAATCCCATGGCTGTAAGCTCCTTGATAAGATATTCCCCGACTTCATGGCCGTAACCGGACGGGCTGTCAATAGAGATCAGCTTTCCTGCCTGTTCCACCATATACTCTACATATTTTTCGTTTTCCTTCATTGCACCTTACCCCTTCTGATTATTTTTATATTGTAACTATTCGGTACCTTTATATATCATACCATAGACCGCACTTTTCTTCAATCGGCTCTATAAATTAAGCTTTTCGACGCTGCGTGCCATATACCGGTCCAGCCGTTTTTTTAAGAGAACATGCTCCGGCAATGAAAGCTCCTCGTCCTTTTCCAGAAGTGCCTGCACATCCTCTGAGACCGTTTTCAGTATGGCTGCATCCGTATAGATATCTGCCAGCTTAAACTCCAGTTCTCCGCTTTGTCGCACTCCGAATATATCTCCCGGGCCTCTAAGCTTAAGATCCTCTGACGCGATATAAAATCCATCGTTGGATTTTTTTAGTACCTGAAGCCTCGCGTTCTTATCCGGATTCCCTCCGACATTAACCATAATACAATAGGACTGATCCTTTCCGCGTCCCACACGCCCCCTGAGCTGATGGAGCTGGGCTAATCCGAAGCGTTCCGCATTTTCGATCATCATTACCGTCGCATTCGGCACATTGACGCCCACCTCAATTACCGTGGTTGAAACCAGAACGTCGATCTTTCCGGCCGCAAATTGCTCCATGATCGAATTTTTTTCCTTCGGCTTCATTTTTCCATGCAAATAGGAAATCTCAAGCCCCGGAAGTTCTTCCTTTAAAGCCTTCGTATAGTCGATAACATTTTCGGCCTCGATCATCTCACTCTTTTCCACCATAGGGCAGATAATGTATGCCTGATGCCCCTTTGCCGCCTCATCTGCAATAAATTTATAGGCCCGCTTACGGTAGCTCGTATCTACAACACAGTTTTTGATCGGAAGGCGGTTTGCCGGAAGCTCATCGATCACGGAAATGTCAAGATCTCCATACAGGATGATCGCCAGTGTCCGCGGGATCGGTGTAGCACTCATTACAAGAACATGGGGCAGATCTCCCTTATTCCCAAACTGCTCTCTCTGAAGTACCCCAAAGCGGTGCTGTTCATCCGTTACAACAAGTGCCAGGTCATCATAGACGACCTTTTCCTGAATAAGTGCATGTGTGCCGATTACTATGTCTGCCTCATGGGAGGCGATCTTTTTATATGCCTCACGCTTTTCCTTTGCCGTCATGGAGCCTGTCAATAAAATGGCCTTCATCGGCAGCTCCTGTTCTTTCAAAAGTGCTTCGATGGCTTCAAAGTGTTGTCTGGCAAGCACCTCTGTCGGCACCATGAGCGCACCCTGATGCCCATTTTCTGCCACGGCAAGCAAGGCAAGGACTGCTATGATCGTTTTTCCGGAGCCGACATCTCCCTGGATCAGACGATTCATTGCCATGCCACTACGCATATCGGCAAGGACTTCATTGAGGGTACGCTCCTGAGCTGCTGTCAGGCTGTAAGGGAGCTTACTCCACACCGACCGGCATAGCGTGTCATTTTTGATTGCAAAGGAGCTCTTTATCTCGCTTCGCTTTTCCTTCAGTCGGCGTACCTTTAAAATAAACAGGAAAAACTCATCATATACAAGCCTCTTTCGGGCAAAGAAAAGCTCCTTCTCGTCCTCCGGAAAATGGATGTGCTCGATTGCAAAGTTATACTCCGCCAGCTCATTCTTTTTCCGAAGACCGGACGGAAGCCAGTCCTGCTCCAGCTTTCGGATATTTAAAGTCTGCTCGATGGCAGACTGGATCGTTTTATTTCCAAGGCCCTTTGTCTGGGCATAGATCGGCTGTATATGCTTTTGCATCGCCTCATAGAGCTCCGGTGTAAAGATCTGAGGCTGATCCATGGTAAGCCCGGCCTTCTTTTTTGTGACCTTTCCGCGAAAGATGTAGTGGCTGTCGATATGCAATGTGTTTTTCAGATACGGCATGTGATACCATACAAGCTTCAGCTTTCCCGTCATATCACTTATAACCACCGTCACCATGGAGATGCCGCCAAAATGCCTTGCTGTGGCAGAGCTCTTTATATATCCCTCCACTGCCTGCGTCTCACCATCCATTAATTCACCGATGGCGCAGGGCGGCTTGAAGGTATCGTAACCTCTGGGATAGTAATGGAGAAGGTCATCCAAAGTTTCGATCCCTAGACGCGCAAATAATGCTGCTGTCTTATCGCCGATCCCCTTTAATGCCTTCAATGTGATCTGATCATTCATATTATCTTCCAATTCCATTCGTCAAGCGGATATTCGCGATCCGCCTTTTTTGTTTGATTCGGTTAAAGGAGGTAAAGCGGACATTCGCAATCCGCTTCGCTACTTGCTCATGAACGCAGTCGCTT
>USQV01000226.1 GCA_900556965.1 uncultured Clostridium sp. | reverse complement strand
TGTAAAGCCGCCCGGAAGATCATTCAGCTCCTGATAAGCATATGCCACATCAGCAATCTTCTCGATCCGATTACCGATGACTTCCTTGAAATCCTTCTCAAGATCCTTTCGGATGATGAAAACGATCCGGTCAAAACCAGCCTCCAGTGCGTCCTTGATGGAGTAATCCATGATGATCTCTCCATTGGGTCCCACCGGCTCCAGCTGCTTGATCCCGCCTCCGAATCTGCTTCCGATACCGGCCGCCATAATAACAAGGGATGTAGTTTTCATTTTTTCTTACCTCCTGATCCTTGCAGTATCGGCAGATGCCCTGCCTTTTTCTGTCTTCCGTCCACAAGCAAGTTTTTCTTTCATGATATCATATCGCTTTGCTGTTTGCAAGGCACATAATCGCAGCAAGGCGGGTCGGTAAATACCGGCCCGCCTGCAAACTTCTCCCGATACAGAGAGAATATCCTTATAAAATTTCGATAAATGCAGCCACACGAGTCTCGATCTGGCCGCTGTCGGTGGTGGAATAATCGGTTTCCAGCTTAAGATACGGAACTCCAAGCTCCTCCACCATGTCTCTCATCTTTGCGGATTCCACATTGAAGGTATGACATGCCTGTAAAACGACCTCGATCACGCCGTCTACCTTATACTTCTCTATCATCTTCTTTGTGTTCTCCATGCGCCCCTCGTTCGGGGTCATAACCGAACAGTGAATATTCAGATAGCGGTCTGAGATAGCGCGAAGGATGTCGTCTGCATTCTCATCGATCATCAAGCTTCTGGTCCTCTCACCGCTGCAATCGTCTAAGCAGACGATCACGCCGCCGTTATTCTCAACGACCATGCCGACCTTCTGGATCACGCCGCCTGTGGGACAGCCTGTGATGAGGATACGTTTTGCAGATGCCGGAACGATACGCTCTCCTGCTGCATAAGACTTCTTCGCCTCCTCCACAAGTCCGCGGATATGTTCGATCTGCTGATCGAGATCAAAGGTGAAGCTTCCCTTCTGGAAGGCTAACATCATCTCTGTTCCGCGCATAGCCGGAGGACAAGTCTGCTGAAGCTCATACATCTCACAAAGAACCTTGCGAAGCTCGTTTCTCTTGCGGACAGCCTTACGAAGGTCATCCTCTGTGATCGTCACATTGAATTTTTTCTCCAGACGCTCTTTAAGAAGCTTAACCTCCTCATACCAGATATCCTTAGCATAAGGACGATCCTGACCCTGCGGAAGATGTAAAATATGTGTTTCCTTAATGTCGTTCAGGAGTTCATACATTTTTTTCTTTCCGTCACAGGTCGTTTCACCGACGATAATATCGGAGAAATATGTATATGGACATTTTTCTGAATAAGCAAAGCCGTATGTGCTCTTGATCAGTGGGCACAGGTTCTTCGGAAGAACCTTTTCTGCATCCGGGATAGTCTCGTTGCTGGTACCGCAAAGTCCTACCGATGCGATCCCTCCTGCATCGAGAACCTCCTGGGGAGTGTAGGAACAGAGAGTACCGGCAAGCTTTCCGCCCTTCTCCTTAAATTCCTTAGCAGCCAGAAAGCCATTTTTTCTTGCATCAACAAACTCATCAAATAATTTCGGTAAATCGTGATTTGCCATTTTTCTTTTCCTCTCTCTATTCCTCTGCCATCAATGCTGCACCGATCGCTCCCGCATAGCGGGCGAGCGGCATACTTTCCACCGGTGCCTCCAGTGCATGAGATAATCTGTTTATTATATACGGATCCTCGCAAAGACCTCCGGTGAGAAAATACTGATCCGAAGGTACCTGGGAGATCAGCTGTACTACCTTTGTCACCACGGATTCGATGACTCCGTAAGCGATATCCTCTCTCGGTGTTCCCTTTCCGATCAGACTGATGACCTCCGACTCCGCAAATACCGTACACATCGAGCTGATAACAGTAGGCGTTCCCCGTCCGGCCAGCTCAGACAGCTCCTCCATAGTAAGTCCCAGACGGTTTGTCATTATCTCGAGGAATTTCCCGGTTCCGGCGGAGCATTTATCGTTCATGACAAACTTCATGACACGGCCGTTCTTAAGAAATATCCCCTTGGTATCCTGTCCGCCGATATCGATGACCGTTCCGTTCTTTTCAAACAGATACCATGCCCCTTTTCCATGACACGTGATCTCTGTCATGCTCTTTTGGGCATAGGGAACAGAGATCCTCCCGTATCCGGTAGCCACATAAAATGCGTTATCCGTTGTGATCCCGGCATCTGCCAGCTTTTCATAGATCTCGTCTGCTGTTTTCCGGCTGTTGAATCCGGTATCGACAAGGATCGTTTTATAAATATCGCCTTCCTTTAATACGGCCACTTTGGCTGCACTGGAACCGATATCAATTCCAACCTGATACATATCTGTCTCCCGGACTACTGTTTGATCACCTTATCTGCATTGGCAAGCTTCTCAACGATCGTATACATATTGGTTACGCTTCCGACTGCCAGCTTATCCTTTAATCCGTAGAAATCCAGACAGGTTCCGCAGGTAAGGATCTCAACGCCCTGTGCTTCCATATTTTTAAGGTCTTCAAGAGATGCAGAGCCTTCCACTGTAAGCTTTGCTCCACCATTATAGAAAAGGATTGTCTTCGGCAGCTCCTCAAGCTGGGAAACAGCGAAAAGGAAGCCCTTCATTAAGATCTTTCCAAGCTCTGCCTCACCGTGTCCAAGGTGCTCGGAAGCAATTGCAACAACGGTATTGCCGCGCTTGTCTGCTGCACAGGAAGCACAGTCATTTCCATCCCCGTTTACCGGGCCGTCCACTGTGATGGTCACAACAAAAAGC
>USQV01000225.1 GCA_900556965.1 uncultured Clostridium sp. | reverse complement strand
CATGAGTTAGAACGTGGTGTTGCGTTCGGCGCCAGCATGCCGGAAACGGAAAACAATATGCATGGCCCGGATGAATATGCAGTGGTCGATGAGCTTTTGACCAGCGCCAAGATCTTTGCACAGGTGATCGTAGATTTGTGTCGTTAAAAAAGTGCTCTCCAATTATCGGAACAAATGCCGCAGCCGCCGCATACAATAGGATAACAGATCTGCGCGGAGAACGAAGATGCGTATATGCGAGCTGAAAAGGAGCGAGGTCATCAATGTATGTGACTGCAAAAGGCTGGGCTTTGTGGGAGATATCGAATTTGATCCCCATACCGGCCAGATCCGGGCACTGATCGTTCCGGGGCCGGGCTGTATCTGTGGCTTCCTCGGACATGAAAAGGAATATGTGATCCCGTGGTGCGATATCTGCCGCATCGGGGATGACATCATCCTTGCAGAGTTCAGGGAAAAGCCGTCCGGCCCGGCAAAATAAATGACAGGACAAAGCCATGTTGATCGGAAAAATCTTGTCAGAAAATGGGTGTATGTGTTAAAATAGAATTATAATTCACAGGGAAGCTTTTGTTTCGGGAGGAAGATCTATGAAATGCCCATTTTGCAATGCGTCGGATACAAAGGTCATCGATTCCAGACCGGCTGACGACAACAGCTCCATCCGCAGACGCCGCCAGTGCGAACAGTGCGGAAAACGGTTCACCACGTATGAAAAGCTGGAGACCATGCCCTTAATGATCATTAAAAAAGACAATTCCAGAGAAGCCTATGACCGCTCCAAGGTGGAAAAGGGAATTCTCCTTTCCTGCAACAAGAGGCCGGTTTCTTCCCAGATGATCAGCTCCATGATCGATGAGATCGAGAATCAGATCTTTGGTATGGAGGAAAAGGAGATCCCGGCTGCTGCGATCGGAGAGCTGATAATGGAAAAGCTTAAGGAAGTGGATGAGGTGGCATACGTCCGTTTTGCCTCGGTTTACAGAGAGTTTAAGGATGTAAACGCGTTTATTGAGGAGCTGGCCAATTTTTTAAATAATAAGTAGGTAGAGGTATGCTTGAGACATTTTATCCGGACAGGTATGTGGACAGCGCATACAGCATCCCTTACAGAGAGCTGTACAGTCAGGGGTATCGCGGGATCATTTTCGATGTAGACAATACTCTGGTGCCCCACGGAGCACCTGCGGATGCCGCTTCTAAGGAGCTGTTTAAAGAACTTCGTGCCATAGGCTTTTCCCACTGCATCCTTTCTAATAATAAAGAGCCGCGGGTCGCCCCCTTTGCCGGTGAGGTAAAGAGCCCTTATATCTATAAGGGAGGAAAGCCGAAAACGGCGGGCTATAAAAAGGCAATGAAACTCATGGGAACGGACTGCTCCAACACTCTTTTTATCGGTGACCAGCTGTTTACCGATGTGTGGGGAGCTAACCGGACAGGCCTTTTCAGTATCCTTGTCCGCCCGATCAATCCAAAGGAGGAGATCCAGATCGTGTTAAAACGACGGCTGGAGGCTGTGGTACTTTGGTTTTATATGCGAAAGCGGAAAAAACAGAGGGCTGCCGAAGGGTTTTTTGAAAAAAAGAGTTGAAAACATAGTAATTATAGTATAGAATAGTGTAGAATCAGCCATAAGCGTGAAAAGAGAGATAATCAGTTTTAAGGAGGAATATCATTTATGGTATCAGCGGGTGATTTTAGAAATGGCGTAACGCTTGAAATCGAAGGCCAGGTAATGCAGATCATGGAATTCCAGCATGTTAAACCGGGTAAGGGCGCGGCTTTCGTTAGAACTAAATTAAAAAATGTGATCAACGGCGGTGTAGTTGAGAAGACTTTTCGTCCGACTGAGAAATTCCCGGCAGCAAGAATCGACCGTGTGGACATGCAGTATTTATATGCAGACGGCGATCTTTACAACTTTATGGATAACAATACTTACGAGCAGGTTGCTTTAAGCAAGGAGATTGTAGGTGATGCATTAAAATTCGTTAAGGAAAACGAGATCTGTAAGGTATGTTCTTACAACGGAAAGGTGTTCTCTGTAGAGGCTCCGTTATTCGTCGAGCTTGAGATCACAGATACAGAGCCGGGCTTCAAGGGCGATACCGCTACAGGCGCAACAAAGCCGGCAACAGTTGAGACAGGCGCTCAGATCAACGTTCCGTTATTCGTAAACCAGGGCGATAAGGTTAAGATCGACACCCGTACAGGTGAATATCTGTCCAGAGCATAATTTTTTAGCAGTACATTGACATCAGGGAGATTCCGTCATTTGATCAGGGATCTCCTTTTTTATACGTTCATTTTTTATATCTTTTCACAATAAAGGAGGAATTGGATATGAGAAAAGTTCCAATGTTACTGTTGACAGGAGCAGCTGCGATCATGATGTGTCAGCCGGCCTTTGCGCTGGATCATGATGTGGTGATTCTCCACACAAATGATGTCCACTGCGGAATCGAAGGAAAGATCGGTTATGCCGGAGTGGCCAGCTATAAGGAGCAGATGGAAGAAGAAACTCCTTATGTAACTCTTGTTGATGCGGGAGATGCGATCCAGGGAGCTCCCGTAGGAACACTGTCCGAGGGCGAAGCACTGATCCAGATCATGAATCAGGTGGGCTATGATTTTGCGATCCCGGGCAACCATGAGTTCGATTATGGTATGGAACGCTTCCTTTCTCTGGCTAATCAGCTCAACTGCAGATACTATTCCTGTAACTTTGTAAACCTTCCGGGAATGGAGACCGTGTTAAAGCCGTATAAGCTTGTGGACTATGATGATATCAAGGTTGCTTATGTGGGTGCAAGCAC
>USQV01000224.1 GCA_900556965.1 uncultured Clostridium sp. | reverse complement strand
GGTGCGTCTGACAAAGCATGATAATATCGTAGAAACAGACTGGAAACAGCTGTGTGAGGAGCTTAGAGAGGAGAGCACAGATTATGAAGGAGATCTCGAGGAGCTTTTCCGGACAGAATTATATCTGATCTCACCCCTTACCCAGCCGGATCGCTTCCTGAAAAAAGAGTATTTTCTGACTGCACAGCAGAATGATATCAAGAGGCAGATATTAAAGAAGATCCGCCTGCAGCGAAGCGGCTACTATTGGTTTACCGGCCTTCCGGGAACCGGAAAGACGCTGCTTCTCTATGATATCGCCATGAGGCTTTCCGGGCGGCACAAGGTCTGTATGATCCACTGCGGTGATATGGGACAGGAATGGAAAAAGCTCCATGAACGCCTTTTGCGCATTGTCTGGATGCCGGATTCGCAGATCACAGAAGATACGGATATGGGAGAATTTGCAGCGGTATTGGTCGATGAGGCCCACTTGTTAAATAAAGAAACCCTGCAGAGGATCGTAAGGCTATCCAAAGACCGACCGATCATTTTCTCCGGGGATTGCGAGGATCAGATATCTCCCGAGGAGGCCGGGGAAAGCATAAAACGGGAAATGGAGAAGCTTCCGAAGCTTCAGGTGTTCCGTCTGACCAATCGAATCCGGACAAATGCAGAGATATCTTCATTTATCCAGAACATGATGCGTCTTCCGGGCAAAAAATGTTCAAGACGTTTCCCGCATGTTACAATAGTATATGCAAACGATGACCGGGAAGCGGAAAATCTGCTCCGGGATGCAAAGGAGCAGGGATATCAGGTGTCTGGGGAAAATGAGATCGCGGAGAGGACGCCGGATTATCTGGCAGTTTTGTTAAATGAGAGCTATTATTATGATGAATACAGATATCTGCGCTCGAAAGACCACAGAGTCCGCAGTTTGTTTCATCAGCTGAACCGTGCAAAAGAAAAGCTGATGCTTGTGGTTAAAAACAATGAGCAGCTCTATGGGATGCTTTTAAATTTGCAGATGTGAAAATGAGTGATAATTGACGAAAAGAGGAAGAAAAGTATGGAGGATCCAAGAAAGAAGCTGGCACTTCAGGTTATTGAACGTTTAAAAAAGGAATATCCGGATGCGGCCTGTACGTTGGACTATAATGAGGCATGGAAGCTTCTCGTGAGTGTTAGACTGGCAGCTCAATGTACGGATGCCCGCGTAAATGTGGTCGTTCAGGAGTTATATAAAAAATTTCCGGATGTGAGATCACTGGCAGAAGCGGATGTCAATGAGATCGAAGAAATCGTTCGTCCCTGCGGGCTCGGAAAGAGCAAGGCGAGAGACATCAGCGCCTGTATGAAGATATTATGGGAAAAATATGGAGGAAATGTTCCGGATGATTTCAATGCACTTTTAGCGCTCCCGGGTGTGGGAAGAAAGAGCGCCAATCTGATCATGGGAGATGTATTTGGAAAGCCTGCGATTGTGACAGATACGCACTGTATCCGTCTGACGAACCGGATCGGTCTGGTGAATGGAATACGGGAACCGAAAAAGGTAGAGATGGAGCTCTGGAAGATCATCCCGCCGGAGGAGGGGAGTGATCTCTGCCATCGGTTTGTAGAGCATGGACGTGAAGTCTGTACCGCACGCACGAAGCCGCATTGTGACAGATGCTGTCTGGAGGATATCTGTGAAAAAAACGGAGTAGATTAAATCAAAAAAACGCAGGAGGGTCAATTCAGATCCTCCTGCGTTTTTTGTCCATGATTATTATGTCTAAGACAATTATGCTGTCTCGTTTTCGAACTTCTTCAGATATTCTCTCTGAAGGATTTCAATTAACTCCGGAGCTTTTCCGCCGATCGGAGTGCCGTTCATTTCACATGCAGGTGCACAGAACTTAGTAGAGCTGGAAACGATGACTTCATCGGCATCCATAAGCTCCTGCATGGTAAACGGTGTTTCATCTACCGGAATTTCGTTGTCCTTACAGATCTGAACAAGATGCATTCTTGTAATACCCGGAAGGATATAGTGGTCAGTCGGATGTGTCTTAAAGATACCATCCTTAATAATGGAAACGTTGCTGTGTGCACACTCGGTAACGATATCGCCACGATGGAATACGCACTCGCCGCAGCCCAGCTCCTCAGCTTTTTCAGCTGCCATAACGTTAGGAAGAAGGTTCAGCGTTTTGATATTGCAGTGGAGGAAACGGGTATCTTCCATATCAGTCAGTTTCAGACGCTTTGAAGAATCACCGTGTTTACCTGGCTTCATAAAGATCCAGAGGTTTGGCTTTACATCTGATGACGGGAACTGGTGCTGACGGATCGCAGTACCACGAGTGATCTGCCAGTAGATAAAGATCTCGGAATCATCCATTTTTGCAAGCATATCATAAAGGATAGCGGAGAGCTCCTCTTTTGTATATGGAATTTTGATGTTTAAAAGTCCGGCACTGTTGAAGAAGCGGTTTAAATGGTCTTTAAGAGCGAAAATCTTTCCGTTTCTTGCAAGTGTTGCTTCATAGACACCATCGCCAAAGTAGCAGGCACGGTCATTCATCGGAACCGTCATTTCATCCAGAGGGCCAAATTTTCCATTGTAATAACCTAAAGTTTTCATTTAATTATCCTCCCCAATAAAAACTAACAGCATAATTTTATCAAGTTATTTGAGATTATCTGAGAAAGCTTTCCCACGCATTTCTCATCCCTATCATATCATGGTTTGTTTTCCTTGTAAAGTGTTTCAAGGCTCAAGAACAGCCCGGTAAAAGAAAAATTTGGGTTTATAGAAAATTAAGTAAACTTACATTGGTGACATACTCC
>USQV01000223.1 GCA_900556965.1 uncultured Clostridium sp. | reverse complement strand
CTGAAAAAGGGAACGATCGTCGGAAAGGGCGCGATCAACAACCGTATGACAAACCATATCTTCAAGCTGTTTGAGAAGGAAGGTATTCCGACTCATTACATCGAGGAGCTTTCTGACAGAGAGACTGCTGTTAAGAAAGTTGAGATCGTACCGCTTGAGGTTATCATCCGCAATATCTCTGCCGGCAGCTTTGCAAAGAAGATGGGTGTAGAGGAAGGAATTGTTTTCAAACGTCCGACACTGGAATTCAGCTACAAGAACGATGATCTCCATGATCCCTTCATCAACAGATACTATGCACTTTCTTTAGAGCTTGCCACGGAGGAGGAGATCGACACCATCGAGAAATATGCGTTTAAGGTAAACGAGATCATGAAGAAGTATTTCGACAGCCTTGGCATTGATCTTGTAGACTTTAAGATCGAATTCGGCCGTTACAAGGGACAGATCATCCTTGCAGATGAGGTTTCTCCGGATACCTGCCGTCTGTGGGACAAAGAGACCCACGAAAAACTGGATAAGGATCGTTTCAGGAGAGATCTCGGAAATGTAGAGGACGCATACAACGAAGTATTCAGAAGACTGGGAATCGAGGACAGAAAATAATATATGAAACAGACATCGGCTTTTGACTGGGGGACGGACAAACTGCATGAGGAGTGCGGAGTTTTCGGAATGTATGATCTGGACGGAGACGATGTAGCTTCGACTATTTACTACGGACTGTTTGCACTGCAGCACAGAGGACAGGAAAGCTGCGGGATCGCTGTCAGCGACACAAACGGCCCGAAGGGGATCGTGAATGCCTATAAAGGGATGGGACTCTGTAATGAGGTATTTACCCCTGAAATTCTGGAAACATTGAGAGGGAATATCGGTGTAGGACACGTGCGTTATTCAACAGCCGGCAGCAGCACCAGGGAAAATGCTCAGCCGCTGGTATTGAATTATGTAAAGGGAACTCTTGCCCTCGCACACAACGGAAATCTGGTCAATGCACCCGAGCTTCGCCGTGAGTTAGCGTATGACGGAGCCATTTTCCAGACCACGATCGATACGGAGGTCATCGCCTACCACGTTGCACGGGAGCGTGTGAAGGTGGGATCGGTGGAGAAGGCGGTAGCCAATGCCATGAAAAAGATCAAAGGAGCCTATTCTCTTGTGATCGCGAGCCCGAGAAAGCTGATCGGAGCCCGGGATCCGCAGGGATTCAAGCCGTTATGTATCGGCAAGAGAGATAATGCGTATATTCTGACATCGGAAACATGTGCCCTTGATACCATCGGTGCCGAGTTTGTCAGAGACGTTCTGCCCGGAGAGATCGTTACGATCAACCGGGAAGGGATCCACTCTAATCTTGAAATGAGGGATCCTTTAAAAGAAGCCAGATGTGTTTTTGAATATATCTATTTTGCGAGACCCGACAGTATATTTGATGGTGTCGGTGTCTACCACTCAAGAATTTATGCAGGACGCTGCATGGCAAAGGATTCTCCCGTAGATGCAGATATCGTTGTCGGTGTCCCGGAATCGGGAAACGCCGCTGCACTCGGGTACTCTATGGAATCCCATATTCCTTATTGTATGGCCTTTGTCAAAAATTCTTATGTGGGCCGGACCTTTATAAAGCCCAAGCAGAGCAGCCGTGAGTCTGCTGTGCGGATCAAATTAAATGTACTTAAGGAGGCTGTGGAGGGTAAGAGAGTCATCATGATCGATGATTCCATTGTCCGCGGAACCACCAGCAACCTGATCGTCAATATGCTGCGGGAGGCAGGCGCAACGGAGGTTCATGTCCGGGTATCTGCCCCGCCGTTCCTTCATCCGTGCTATTTCGGCACAGATATCCCGTCCGAGGAGCAGCTGATCGCTCACAACAGGACGACAGAGGAGATCTGTAAGATCATCGGTGCAGATTCTCTGGCCTATTTAAAGCCGGAGCGCCTGAAGGAAATGGCAGGCGGACTTCCGATCTGCACCGCATGCTTTACCGGAGATTATCCGGTGGCTCCGCCAAAGGAAGATATCCGCGGCGCCTATGATAAGTAATATTGTTTAAGAAAAGAGGATCATCATGTACGACAGATATCAAAGCCCTCTCTCAGAGAGATATGCAAGCAGGGAAATGCAGTACATCTTCTCCCCGGAGAAAAAATTCCGCACATGGAGACGTTTATGGATCGCACTGGCCGAGACAGAAAAGGAGCTGGGCCTTCCGATAACGGAGGAACAGATCGAGGAGTTAAAGGCTCATAAAGATGAGATCAACTTTGAAGCTGCGAAGGAAAGAGAAAAGCTGGTACGCCATGATGTTATGTCCCATGTTTATGCCTATGGACTTCAGTGCCCGAAGGCAAAGGGGATCATCCATCTCGGAGCAACCTCCTGTTATGTAGGGGACAATACAGATATTATCCTCATGACAGAGGCCCTCAGGCTTGTGAGAAAGAAGCTGATCAATGTCATGAAGGAGCTGGCGGATTTTGCTGACAAATACAGAGAGCTTCCGACTCTTGCGTTTACCCACTTCCAGCCGGCTCAGCCAACGACTGTCGGAAAACGTGCAACGCTGTGGCTTGAGGAGCTTTATCTTGATCTGGAGGATCTCGATCATGTACTTGGCTCCATGAAGCTTCTGGGCTCTAAGGGAACAACAGGAACGCAGGCAAGCTTTCTGGAGCTTTTTGACGGTGATCATGAAAAATGCCGTGAGGCCGACAGAAGGATCGCAGAGAAGATGGGCTTTACCCAGTGCTTCCCGGTTTCCGGACAGACATATTCCAGAAAGATCGACAGCCGTGTATTAGGTGTTCTGGCCGGTATC
>USQV01000222.1 GCA_900556965.1 uncultured Clostridium sp. | reverse complement strand
TACATCCAGAGAGGCAAGGTAGATGTATTTATAACCTATGAAGATTATACAGAGGAACAGGTTTCCTTAAAGTACAACAGCTCTCTGGCTGCGGAGTACATGGAAAAATTTGAAGCAATGGCTTCCCAGTTCGGGATTAAAAACGATGTCACTGTAGCTGCACTGGCCCGCTGTCCGGAGGTTCTTACCATGGAACAGGTTCCGGAGGATGAGGATCGGATCTGGGCTCTGCTTGAGGATGTCCTTAAGAAAGCAGCGGAAGGTTTTGTAGATACAAGAGTCCGTGAGGGTGAAAATCTGAAGAAGGATCTTCTCGGAAAGCTGGATTCCATGCTTTCTCTCGTGGATTATATCGAGAAGCGTTCTCCGATGGTGATCGATGAATACAGAAGAAAGCTGGAGGATAAGGTAAAGGAGCTGTTACGCAACTCCTCCATCGATGATGCCCGCATCCTTACAGAGGTTACGATTTTTGCTGATAAGATATGTGTAGATGAGGAAACCGTCCGCTTAAGAAGCCATATCGAGGGCATGAAGAAGGAATTAACAGAGGGCGGAAGCGTAGGAAGAAAGCTTGACTTTATCGCTCAGGAAATGAATCGTGAATCGAACACGATCCTTTCCAAATCCAGTGATCTGGAGATCTCTGATCGTGCCGTGATCTTAAAAACAGAGATCGAAAAGGTAAGAGAACAGATTCAGAATATCGAATGATCCGAGGTACATTATGAAACAGAAGGGCGTTTTAGCAGTTGTGTCCGGCTTTTCCGGAGCCGGAAAGGGAACCGTTTTAAAGGGACTGCTCGACAAATATGACAACTACGCATTCTCTATTTCGGCCACAACAAGAGATCCAAGGCCGGGAGAGGAGAACGGCAGAGAATATTTTTTTGTAAAAGAGGACAGATTTGAGGAAATGATCCGCAAAGATCAGCTGATCGAATATGCCCGGTATGTGAACCATTATTATGGGACTCCGAGAGATTATGTGGAAACCCGGCTGGCAGAGGGCACGGATGTGATCCTGGAGATCGAGATCCAGGGAGCGTTAAACGTAAAAAAAAAATATCCCGATGCGATCCTGATCTTTGTGCTCCCGCCTACCGCTAAGGAGCTTGAGCGCAGACTGACAGGACGCGGTACTGAAACAGCGGAAGTGATTAGACAGCGCCTTTCCCGGGCTTATGAGGAAGCAGACGGAATGGAAATGTATGACTACATTCTGGTCAATGACAGCGTTGACCTTTGCGTTGAGGAGCTTCACAGACTGATCCAGTCTCAGCATCTGCGGACGAAAAGCCGCATGGAACTGGTCAGCAAAATGAAGGACGAGCTTAAGGAGCTGGTCGAAAACATGTAAGCCTCAGGCTTGGATCTAAAATCAGAGAAACGAACAATACAGGAGGAATTGATACTATGTTACATCCGTCTTATTCAGATTTAATGGAAGCAGTAAACAGCAATGTGGAGCCGGGCGAACAGCCGGTGGTACAGAGCCGTTATTCGATCGTGATTGCCGCAGCAAAAAGAGCAAGACAGCTGATTGCAGGGGCAGAGCCGCTTGTCAAGGGAGCAGCCGGAAAGAAACCTCTTTCCACTGCTGTGCAAGAGCTTTATGAGCAGAAGGTGACGATCCTTCCGGAGGAGGAAGAAACTTTAGAAAAGGCAGAAGAAGCGAAAGAAGATTCTTCACCGGAGGCTTCTGAGACAGAGAACACGGATACAACGGAAGAATAATCATAACGGGGGAAATATGGGCTGGCGTGATGGCTTTTATGTTTCCCCTCTTTTTACTAAGAAGTTTGACTGGAAAGGAACATGAAAATGAATCTGCTTTTCATATCACTGGGCTGCGATAAAAACCTTGTAGATACGGAAAAAATGTTAGGAATTCTCGGTTCGGAGGGCTATTGCTTTGTCGACGATGAAACGGATGCGGATGTTATCGTAATAAACACCTGCTGCTTTATCGGTGACGCCAAGGAAGAAAGTGTAAATACCATACTGGATATGGCACGGTACAAGAAAGAAGGAAAGCTGAAGGCTCTTATTGTGACCGGCTGTCTGGCACAGCGGTATAAAAATGAGATCATCGAGGAGATCCCGGAGGTCGATGCTGTTCTCGGAACAACATCCTACGAGGAGATCGCAGAGGCGGTTAAGAAAGCCCTGGGCGGAGAACATCTGCTCTCATTTGAAAATATTGATGCTCCGGTAAGCGAAAAAACGAAGCGCCTTGTTACTACCGGCGGTCATTATGCCTTTTTAAAGATCGCGGAGGGCTGCGATAAAAGATGCACCTACTGTATTATCCCGTATCTGCGGGGCAGATACAGGAGCGTTCCGATGGAGCAGCTTGTAAAGGAGGCAGAGGAGCTGGCTCAAAAAGGAGTTAAGGAGCTGATCCTTGTAGCTCAGGAGACAACACTCTACGGAAAAGATCTGTACGGAGAAAAGAAGCTTCCCGAGCTGTTAAAACGTCTCTGTGGAGTATCCGGGATCGAATGGATCCGCCTTCAGTATTGCTATCCTGAGGAGATAACCGATGAGCTCATCGCCACGATCCGCGAAGAAGAAAAGATCTGCCACTATCTTGATATTCCGATCCAGCATGCCAGTGATGCGGTGTTAAAGAGAATGGGAAGGCGTACAAATAACCGGGAGATCCGTGACCTGATCGCAAAGCTTAGGCGTGAGATTCCGGATATCGCGCTGCGGACGACCTTCATTTCCGGCTTCCCGGGTGAGACCGCAGAGGATCATGAGATCCTTATGGACTTTGTCGATGAGATGGAATTTGAAAGACTGGGCGTATTTACTTATTCGCCGGAAGA
>USQV01000221.1 GCA_900556965.1 uncultured Clostridium sp. | reverse complement strand
CACTGCGTCATCCATCCGGGACAGGAAACCTTCCTCCCGTCACAATATTGTGTCAGTATCGGCTGCTTGACCTCCGGCCGGGAGAGATAATTATCGAAGATATCATCCACGACAACAGAAATGGAGTCAAAAATATTTCTTCCATAAATCCATTTGTGGTCGTAGGCAGTCGAGGAGGTGATCGTAAAATCATAGCCCTGATTCCGGTACCATTCAGTGTATACACGATTTAAGGTAAAGGACATGATTGCCAGAACATTGGCAACGATCGAGGCTTCCGGCCATGTGGCATAGATCTCGCTGGAGGCGACATTTTTGATATAGTCACGGTATGGAACATAATAGTTTTTCGCAGATTTATTTTGTGGGACGCCGTCATGGACGATAACGGTCTGAGGAACGACGACCCGGGAGAGAACGATCTCGCCGCTCTCATGGATCGGTTTGATCTCATTTTCTGCAATTTTCGGCGGATAGCTTCCATATAAAGTGTGTTCGGCGATCTGAAGTTCCTCGACTGTCTTATCGTTATCTGAAAGGGGGATCATGCGTGCCGGCTGTCTTGAGGAGGATTCGGCAAGTATTTCGCTGCCGCTTATCACAAGGGGTTCATATCCCGGTGCGTTGACACGGATCGTATATTCCGCATAAGGACGTGTATCCTGCGGAAACAGGCTTAGATCTCTGGGGGGAGCAGCGAGAAAAACGGCTTCTGTCTGTCCTGCCCGGTCGGTCGTAAGCTCCTCCAGAATTTTATCCGGAGTATTTTTATCAGAAATGCTTACCTTAGCGTCAGTGATCGGAAAATTATTGACGTCGGATACAACGTCAACCTGTAATAATCCCTGTGCCATTTATGCCTCGATAAAATAATGTCCTTACAGGGTATGCAGATGAATCGGATTTATGAAACAAGAAAGAAACTTAAGATTAGAAAAAAAATAAAAATACAGCTTGAAAAAAAATGCAAGACATGATAGAATAGTGAAAATTTGGGCAAAAATATACTGGCCCAGACAGAAAGATAAGAAAGGGTGGCGTCATGAAGGCATATTTAATACTGGAAGATGGAACCGTGTTTGAAGGTACAAGTATTGGTTCTACCAGAGAAGTGATCAGTGAAATTGTTTTTAATACATCCATGACCGGTTATCTTGAAGTCCTTACCGACCCGTCGTATGCTGGACAGGCAGTGGTAATGACTTATCCGTTAATTGGTAATTACGGAATCTGCCGGGAGGATATGGAATCCAGGCGTGCATGGCCGGATGGCTATATTGTAAGAGAATTATCCAGAATTCCCAGCAATTTCAGAAGCGGGGACACCATCGAACATTTCTTAAAGGAACAGGACATTCCTGGCATCAGTGGCATCGACACAAGAGCTCTCACCAAAATTTTAAGAGAAAAAGGAACCATGAACGGTATGATCACCACAAACGGAGATCATGATATCGCAGAGGTCACAGCAAGGATCAAAGCCTACACCGTAGCAGGAGTGGTAATGGAAACGACAACAAAGGAGCCCTATGTGATCCCGGGAGAGGGAAAAAAGGTCGCTCTTTTGGATTGCGGAGCAAAGAATAATATTGCCCGTTCTCTGAATCAAAGAGGATGTGAGGTAACTGTGTATCCGGCAGATACACCGGCTGAGAAGATCCTTGAAACAGCTCCGGACGGCATCATGTTATCCAACGGCCCCGGAGACCCGGCAGAGAATGTAGAGATCATAAAAGAAGTGAAAAAGCTTTATGAGTCTGACGTTCCGATCTTTGCCATCTGTTTGGGACATCAGCTTATGGCACTCGCTACCGGCGCAAAAACCTATAAATTAAAATATGGACACCGCGGCGGAAACCACCCGGTCAAGGATCTGGAGACAGGACGTGTGTACATAACATCCCAGAACCACGGCTATGCGGTGGATGAGGAGACTCTGGATCCGCAGATCGCAGTTCCGGCATTTATCAATGTCAATGACAAGACAAACGAAGGAATGTCATACGTTGGAAAGAATATTTTCACAGTACAGTTCCATCCGGAAGCTTGCCCGGGACCACAGGATTCTGGTTACTTGTTTGACAGATTTATGGATATGATGGGAGGAACAAAATAATGCCAAGAAATAAAGACATAAAGAAAGTATTAGTTATCGGTTCCGGTCCAATCGTAATCGGACAGGCAGCAGAATTTGACTATGCCGGAACACAGGCATGCCGTTCACTGAAGGAAGAAGGACTTGAAGTTGTACTTCTGAATTCGAATCCGGCAACGATCATGACAGACAAAGATATTGCAGACCGCGTTTATATCGAACCACTTACGGTAGAAGTTGTAGAACAGCTGATCCTTAAAGAAAAACCGGACAGCGTACTTCCTACCCTTGGAGGCCAGGCCGGACTGAACCTTGCAATGGAGCTGGAAGAAGCAGGATTCCTTAAGGAACATAATGTGAGACTGATCGGTACAACGGCGGAAACCATCAAGAAAGCAGAAGACCGTCTGGAATTTAAAGATACCATGGAAAAGATCGGTGAGCCAGTTGCAGCTTCACTGGTCGTTGAAAATATAGAAGATGGTGTCGCGTTTGCAGATAAGATCGGATATCCTGTTGTTCTTCGTCCGGCATATACCCTCGGCGGAAGCGGTGGTGGTATCGCACATGATCAGGAACAATTGGAAGAAATCCTTGAGAATGGACTCCGTTTGTCACGTGTAGGACAGGTTCTTGTAGAACGCTGCATTGCAGGATGGAAAGAAATCGAGTACGAAGTAATGCGAGACAGTGCTGGAAACTGTATTACTGTATGTAATATGGAAAATATCGATCCGGTCGGAGTTCATACCGGTGACAGTATCG
>USQV01000220.1 GCA_900556965.1 uncultured Clostridium sp. | reverse complement strand
CTCTCTGAAAGCGGTGATCCGGGGAAGTCGTGTCCTGCTCAAAGCATTTGACGAAATGTTAGGTGTATAGTACCACTTTCTTTTGGATTGTCAATACGGGTTTTGCGGTTTCCGGTGATTTTGGTAAAGGAAATGAAATTTGCCTGTTCCGGCCGCGTGGATTTAGGCAGAATACAGATGAAAAATGCACGGTGCTGTCATGATATAAAAGGCTGCCTACGCATTTCCGCGCAAGCAGCACCCTATTATTCCCCTACTAGTGTCAAGAGAACTTCCGTTCGCATAGATAGTTCAATGTGCGTTCCTTCTTCAACTGTAATCTCTCCCGTTTGCCCAGCCTCACTGAACTGCACTGTCTGCCGGACATCCTCGGAATTACCGTCTGCAACTACAAATACAGTTGCAAATTTCAGTTGATTCTCCACCATGTAAGTTCCAGCAGGAACCATATACCAGATATAGGTCTCACCGCCTACAAGAACTTCTTTTCCGTATTTTCCCAGCAATCCGTCTAAAAGTTGAATAGCCCCACCGTCTGTGTCAATCGTTTCCGGTGGAATACTTGGAGCTGTATATATCAGAACCCGCCCATCCGTAATATCATACAGACTTTCTACTCTGCCGTGGCTTACATAGACAAGCAACGTATAATATTTGTCCTCTTTTGTGTCATAATGCCAAACCCGATATCGTTCCCCAGCCGCCCAATCATCTGTATATTCCAGTCCGTTCAGGTCATCAAACGCAACCGGGAAATCCGTCTGTTCCATGGCATCTTTCAAACTCTGAACCGTTTCTACAGGGAGCTTGTATTTTTTCGCAAAACTCTCCACATTCTTAGAATACGTTGGTGCTGTGGTAGATTTTGTTTCCTTCGGCTCAGTTTCTTCTATAATATAAGACCGGATACAGATTTCTGCTCCGAATAGTCTCCTTTTACCCGGTCAGTCGATCATCAGTTCATCAATGGTAACAAAAGTATACCCTTTTGCCAATAAGTTGTCAATTATCCGCAGGGCCGCCGAAACTGATTCGCTAAATTCATCATGGAGCAGAATGATATCTCCATCCCCCACAGACTTCATCACCCGGTTAACGATCTGTGTTTCATTCCGAAGCTTCCAGTCGATCGAATCCACACTCCAGAATACCGGCTTAAACGGTATGTACTCCTCCAGATCTTCACTCCATTTTCCAAAGGGAGGCCGTACATATTCCGGTCTCTCTCCGGTCAGACCTTCGATCAGCGCCGCTGCTTCCATGATCTGACGGCGTGCTTTGCCTGTTTCCTCCCGGGTCAGATCCTTATGCTCCATACAGTGAACGCCGATGAGATGGCCATCTGCCTTCATTTTCCGCACAAGCTCCTCATTTCCGTGTATACACTCTCCTACTAAAAAGAAGGAAGCCTTTATCCCCCGACTCCTCAGCCCGTCCAGCAATCTCTCCGTATATTTCCGGTTCGGACCGTCATCAAAGGTCAATGCTACGGTCTTTGAGAAGCCATGAGGATCCTTTTCCAGTGAGGTCTTTAAGTAATCGTTTTCCCGGACAGAGCTTCTCCCTACCGCCGCAGCAATCGCCGCCAGCAGCATCAGATCAAAGGCCACGATAAAATAAAACAGCTTTATCTGCTTTCGGAGATCCATTTTCACCATACGGAGCTATTTTCTTATTAATATAAATATTAATAATCCATACGTTTAAGAACTCTTATGCGTTAAACCGCCGACTTTTGTTGCACTCTGCCGGAAAACAAACTATAATTCCATTTATCGGCAAATTTTACCAAAGCATCATTCTGACTACAGGAGGTTACTCAAATGAAAAAAGAATACTGGTTGGCTTCGATATCCGTTCTGTTTTGGGGATCATCTGCCGCCGTCGCTGCGCTGTTGCTTAATTCCATGGACAAGTTTTTAGTCGTTTTCTACAATGGACTGATCGGCGCCCTTTTCCTGCTTCTCGTCAATCTGTTTACCGGAAAGTTAAAACAGCTGCGGTCACTTTCGGCAAGACAGCTCCTGCTTATGATGTTCTTGGGCGTTCTCGGAACCTTTTTATACAGCAGCCTGCTCTACCTTGGAATGTCAAGGCTTAAGACCCAGCAGGCCTTTATCATCAACTATCTCTGGCCCATTATGACCGTGCTCTTTTCCTGCCTTATCTTAAAGAACAAGCTTACCCTGCAGAAGGTGATCGCTCTGCTCCTCTCCTTTTTCGGTGTAGTCATCGTTGCAACCGAAGGGCATCTGGACGGACTTTCCAAAGTGGATATTATCGGCGTTATTTCCTGTGTAGCCGCCGCCATGTGCTCCGGTCTCTACAGCACATTAAATTCCCGTGTTACCTGCGATAAGACTTTGGCAACCATGATCTATCAGGCTACCTCCGCGGTAGCTGCTCTGCTCACGCTTCTTGTGACCCATGCAGGCCCGAGGCTTTTAAGTCCCGCTGAATGGGGCGGAATGCTGTGGAACGGTGTTCTGATCTATGGCGTGGCCGCTACAACATGGGCGATCGCTATCAGCTCCGGCGGTGATACGGCAATGGTATCCAACCTTGCATACTTTACTCCGTTCCTTTCCTTAGTATATATCTATTTTCTGCTGGGGGAGCCCATCAGCATCGCATCTGTGGCCGGACTTATCTTTATCATTCTCGGCGTCCTGATCCAGATGGTGCATTTCCATCCGGTATCCCACCACAGATCGGCGATTCCTCATTGATCGTAACGTGATCCGAAAAAAATCTCCGCCCGGCTGTCCGGAAATATTCCAAACAGCTATGGCGGAGATTTTTTATGCCTTTTAACCGAATCAAGTAAGTCCCCTGCTTCAATTGCGAAAAGCAATAAGCAGTG
>USQV01000219.1 GCA_900556965.1 uncultured Clostridium sp. | reverse complement strand
GGCAACCTATTTCAGCGGTTTGACCCTTGACTATTTTATCAACGAATTTACCGGTAAGATCCGCGTGTGTATTATTTCTGAGCACAATGAGGAATTCCGCCAATATGTTATCGAAAATCTTCAGCGTGGCATTACCGTCTATACCGCAACAGGCGGCTACAGCGATGCACCGAAAAATGAGATCTTGGCGATCCTTACCAAAAAGGAATACGGCCAATTTATGGATTACGTTCAAAGCGTGGATCCAAATGCCTTTGTCACGATCTCAAACGTGAAACGCGTTGTAGGAAGCTGGAATACGCCCAAAAGACGTACCTATTTCTAATTGCAATTTCTACCTCTCTGTGATAAACTAACACTTAAACGCAGTAACGTGCGTATAAATGTTATAAAGAGAGGAACTACTTATGAAGAACCACAAACGGAGTTCATTCTCCGGAAAGCTTGGCTTTGTCTTATCCGCAGCCGGTGCGTCAGTGGGTCTGGGTAACATCTGGAGATTCCCATACCTGGCGGCAAAATACGGCGGCGGAATTTTTTTGCTCATCTACATCATTCTTGCGCTGACCTTCGGCTATGCAATGATCATGGCTGAAACCTCCCTCGGCCGAATGACAAAAAAGAGTCCCGTAGGCGCCTATGAATCCTTCGGAAAATCAAAATGGCTGTCTTTTGGCGGCTGGATCAATGCGATCATCCCGATCCTGATCGTTCCGTATTACTCAGTGATCGGCGGCTGGGTCATTAAATACCTTGCAGAGTACATCCTCGGACACGGCCATCTGCTGGCATTTGATGAATACTTTACCGCATTCATCTCCGATGGACTGTCCACGGAGATCTGTTTTGCGATCTTTACGCTGACAACCATCGGGATCATCTATGCCGGTGTCCGCAACGGAATCGAACGTGTATCGAAATTTATGATGCCGATCCTTGTTGTGCTCTCTGTCATTATTGCCGTCTATTCCGTTACAAGACCGGGCGCCATGGCCGGTGTAAAGTATTTTCTTGTTCCAAACCTTGATAATTTTTCATGGATGACGGTCGTATCTGCCATGGGCCAGATGTTCTACTCCTTATCCATCGCCATGGGTATTCTTGTAACTTTCGGCTCCTATATGAAAAAAGATACCTCTATTGAAGATTCTACCCGAAATGTGGAATTTTTCGATACGGCTATCGCGATCATGGCAGGACTTATGATCATCCCGGCTGTTTTTGCTTTTTCCGGCGGTGATCCAAATATGCTGAAGGCCGGCCCGTCACTTATGTTTATTACGATCCCAAAGGTATTTGCCAACATGGGCTTTGGAACGGCAGTCGGCATCCTTTTCTTCCTGCTTGTCCTGTTTGCTGCAATAACAAGCTCCATCGCACTGACCGAAAGTGCAGTCTCCACCTTTGAGGATGAGCTTCATTGGAGCAGAAAAAAAGCAACCATAGTTATGGCTGCTATCATGCTGTGCCTCGGAAGCCTTTCCTGTCTTGGCTATGGCCCGTTGGCGAATGTGACCGTGATCGGTATGCAGTTTTTAGATTTCTTTGATTTCCTGACAAATTCTGTCATGATGCCGATCGCAGCCATTGCTACCTGCCTGCTTGTATCCAGAGTTATCGGTACGGAAAAGATCGCCGAAGAAGTAACCGTAGGCGGACATCCGTTCCGCCGCAAGGCAATTTTCTGTTTTATGATCCGGTACCTCTGCCCCATCTTTGCCGCGATCATCCTGATCAGCTCTGTTGCAAGTGCATTCGGCTGGATTTCTATCTGATCGTAATCAAACCGAAGCAAGCTAAAAACTCCCCGCTCATGCCCGATGGATTCAGGCTGAAGGGGGAGTTTTTTGGTTTTATTAAAGATACATCGAAATCAGATTAGTTTCCCATCTGCTTAGCAACTTCTGCTGCGAAGTCTTCGTTCTTCTTCTCAAGGCCTTCACCTGTCTCAAAGCGAACAAATCCCTTAACTTCGATCTTAGCGCCGTTTTCTTTTGCAACCTGAGCTACATACTGAGCTACGGACTGCTTTCCGTCCTCTGCCTTAACGTAAACCTGGTCTAACAGACAGATCTCTTTCATCTCTTTGTTGATACGACCCTGGATCATACCCTGAATAACCTTCTCCGGCTTGGAAGCCTCCTTCGGATCGTTCTGGATCTGAGCCATAAGGATGGATTTCTCATGCTCGATGTATTCAGCGCTTACTTCATCACGGTTTGTGTACTTCGGATTAAGAGCAGCTACCTGCATACATACGTTTTTCGCCATCTCTTTAACAGCATCGTTAACAACGTCTGTCTGAACATCAAGAAGAACACCGATTCTTCCGCCTGCATGGATGTAGGAAGATACAAAACCGTTATCCTCTGCAACCTGTTTGAAACGACGGATGCTCATGTTCTCACCGATAATGGAGATCTGGGAAGAAAGAGCCTCTTTAACCGTAAGGCTGTTATCAGCTGTCCATTTTTCTTCCATAAATGCATCCATATCTGCTGCTGTTGTTGTAAGAGCCTGAGCTGCAACCTGAGCAACGTATGCCTGGAACTTAGCGTTCTTAGCAACGAAGTCTGTCTCAGCGTTAACCTCTACGATAACTGCCTTCTTCTCATCAGCTGACATATCTGTAGCAACGATACCCTCAGCTGCGATACGGCCGGCCTTCTTCTCAGCGCCTGCAAGTCCTTTTTCACGTAAGAACTCAACTGCCTTGTCCATGTCGCCATCTGTAGCTCCAAGAGCCTTCTTACAGTCCATCATTCCAGCGCCTGTCATTTCTCTTAACTCTTTTACCATTGCGGCTGTTACTGCTGCCATGTTCGTTTCCTCCGATTTATAAAATCAATATCGGCCGCGGCAATTGGTAGC
>USQV01000218.1 GCA_900556965.1 uncultured Clostridium sp. | reverse complement strand
ATCCGGCGGTTTCACGCGGCGTAAATAGGATAGAAAGGATCACAGCCGCAATGATACAGGAAAAGCCCCAGAGCTCTGCTGGACCGAAGGAAGTTCCCAGAAACAGCGCAGACAGTAGTGTGGAGCTTATTGGCTCTAAGCATCCGAGCAAAGCAGCCTTTACCGGGCCTATGAGCTTAGCACCCACAAGATAAAGGGAGAAGCCGCCGGCAGTTCCGAGGAGAACAACAACGGCAATAGCCAAATATGCGACGATATCAAGATTTCCCGGTATATTCCATACAGCTGTGGCTGCACCAAGTACAAATCCGCCAATAAGCATGCCCCAGCCGGTAACCGTGGTGCTTCCATAGCGGCGGACGAGCCCTTGTGAAATCAGTGTATAGGATACAACGCCGACAGCGGAGAGGAGTCCCCAGATCAATCCTGCGGGAGAGAGTACGATTTGTGTAAGCCTGCCACCGGATGCGATCAAATATGTGCCGAAAACAGCCAGAAATACAGACAGAAGTTGGCTTTTGTTCAGGGCAGTTCGTTTCCATACAGCCATGGCAATTGCCATGAGTACAATATTCAGGCTCTGGAGCACGGTTGCCGTACCGGAATTTGACGCCTGAATAGCGGCAAGAAATGCATATTGGCAGAGCAGAAGACCGAACAGTGCAAAGAACAGCAACTGCAGGATATCTCTTTTATTTTGCAGAGGCTGCATTATGTCGTTCCTCTTTGTGGCAAGTAGGAGGAGAACAGGTCCGGATAAGATCATCCGGATAGATGTGAGCCAAGAAGGATCGAGCTTGTAGTCAGTAAACAAAAATTGACTGCATACTCCGGAGAGGCCCCATCCCAGAGCACCTGCTGCTGCAAACAGCATTCCTTTCTGGTGTTCAGTAAGTTTCATGAAAAATTCCTCGTTTCTTACGCAATGATTACTATGCAATATGTTTCATTATAATACTGAAGGTAGCTTTTGTATAGTAAAATAGTATAGAAAAGACAGAAGGCTCAAGATAGAACAAAATACAATATAAAATACAACAAATAACAATGTAACATAGGCAAAAAAGGAAAATAATCGAAAGACTACAATTAACGATATAAGGAGAAACAGAGCATGGGAGAACAGCAAGTAAATAAAACAGAAAAACATCTTTGTACCGGGCTGCTGGCCCATGTGGATGCAGGAAAAACAACGCTTTCAGAGGCACTTTTATATGTGACGGGAGGTATCCGAAAGCTGGGACGGGTCGATAACCGGGACGCATTTCTGGACACCTACGAGCTGGAGAGAGCCCGGGGGATCACGATCTTTTCCAAGCAGGCGGAGATTTCTTTGAAAAATACAAAAATGACCCTTCTGGATACGCCGGGACATGTTGATTTTTCGGCGGAGATGGAGAGGACTCTGCAGATCATGGATTACGCTATTCTGGTGATCAACGGAGCGGATGGCGTGCAGGGGCATACGGAAACCCTGTGGCGTCTATTAAAGAGATACCGCATCCCGGTCTTTTTGTTTGTCAATAAAATGGATCAGGCAGGCACGGATAAAAATCGGCTTTTGGAGGAGTTGAAAAAACGGCTCGATGGCGCGGTGATCGACTTTACCGGGCTTACGGCAGAGGGAGGAAGCACAGAGCAGCTTGAGGAGCTTTCTGTATGCAGTGAGGAGCTTCTTGAGGAATTTCTGGATACCGGGAGCCTCAGGCCATCTGCCGTGAGGGAGGCGATCCGCAGCAGAAGCGTCTTCCCTTGTTATTTCGGATCCGCCTTAAAGCTTACCGGGGTGGAGGAATTTCTTACCGGATTTGAGGAGTTTATCTCCTATCCGGAATATCCGGCTGAATTTGGGGCAAAGGTGTTTAAAATTTCAAGAGATGAGCAGGGAAACAGGCTGACGCATTTAAAAATCACGGGAGGCACCCTCAAGGTAAAGGAGTTTTTAAAGGATGGGGAAGCGGAAAAGGTAAATCAGATCCGGATTTACTCAGGCTCCCGATTTGAGACTGTGGGAGAGGTCAGGGCCGGTGCCGTATGCGCGGTGACGGGGCCAGTGGATACAAGACCAGGTCAGGGCTTCGGGCTTGAGGCGGAATCGGGAAGTCCGCTTCTGGAGCCGGTGCTTACTTATCAGCTACTCCTGCCGCCCGGATGTGATGCCCACACGATGCTTAAAAATATGCGGATCCTTGAGGATGAGGATCCACAGCTCCACATTACATGGAAGGAAGAACTTGGAGAGATACAGGCTCAGGTCATGGGCGAGGTGCAGACAGAAATATTAAAGAGCCAGATCAAGGAGCGCTTCGGGATCCCTGTGGAGTTTGGAAACGGAAATATCGTATATAAGGAAACCATCAAGGCGCCGGTGGAGGGTGTGGGCCATTATGAACCGCTTCGCCATTATGCGGAGGTTCATCTGCTTTTAGAGCCGTTAGAAACCGGAAGCGGTCTTGTGTTTGAAACGGCATGTAGCGAGGATATGCTGGATAAGAACTGGCAGCGGCTCATCCTGACCCATCTGGAGGAAAAGAAGTACAGGGGTATCTTAACCGGCTCCGAGATCACAGATATGAAGATCACCCTGATCGCCGGGCGTGCCCATGTGAAGCATACGGAGGGCGGAGATTTCCGGCAGGCAACGTACCGGGCGGTAAGACAGGGCCTTAAAGAGGCCGGGTGCAGGCTTCTGGAGCCATACTATGAGTTTGTGCTGGAGGTTCCGGCAGAATCGGTAGGACGGGCCATGGCAGATATCGAGAGGCTGCAGGGAAGCTTTGACGCACCGGAGCAGGAAAATGGGATGGCAGTATTACGCGGAAATGCGCCTGTAGTTACGATGCGTGATTACCAGAGAGAGGTGGTGGCCTATACC
>USQV01000217.1 GCA_900556965.1 uncultured Clostridium sp. | reverse complement strand
CGGCTCGCCGTCTACGGTTACTTCCTTATTTTCATCATTGATCTGAAGTCCTCCGCATTTGTAGATGGAGGCGTTGCTCTGCTGGTTAAGATTTCCCAGCTGGGTATAGCGCCGCAGCTGAGACTTTACGCGCGCCACCAGCTCCAGCGGATTGAAGGGCTTGGTTATGTAGTCATCGGCGCCGATGTTTAATCCGAGTATCTTGTCGGTGTCCTCGGATTTGGCTGAAAGGATAATGATGGGGATACTGCTGGTCTCGCGGATCTTTAATGTGGTGCGGATACCGTCCAGTCCGGGCATCATGACATCGATGATCATCAGATTTACTTCATGGTTTTCCAGAAGCTCAAGCGCTTCGTAGCCGTCGTAGGCCTTGATGACCTCAAAGCCCTCTCCGGTCAAGTATATATTGATGGCTTCGACGATCTGCTTATCGTCGTCGCAAACGAGAATAGTCTGCATGGGGGATTCCTCCTTTTATGTAAAAATTCCTGAAAAGATCAGTTAAATCGGAACACAGCCGTACCGAAGGCCGGAAGCGGATATGCGAAGGAGTATGCCTGTCCGTCACACGGAGATTTTTTTGCTCTGACAGAGAAGGGGTGTTCTCCGCGGGAGTAGAGTCCGTGCTGATTATCAAGAATCAGGGAATATGTACCTGCCTTCGGAACGCCTACCCGGTAATCCTCTCTTGCAACAGGCGTGAAGTTGATAACAAAAAGGAGATTCTTCTTACCTGTTTCATCCCTTCGGATAAAGCTGAAAATACTCCGGTCACCATCGTTGGCATTGATCCACTGAAAACCGTTCCAGTCATTATCCAGCCGGTAGAGCGCCGGATATTTCCGGTAAATGTGAAGGAGATCGCTGAAATATTTCTGCAGATCATGGTTGCAGGGCTCATCCGTGAGATGCCAGTCTAAGGCAACGGATTCATCCCATTCATGATACTGGCCGAAATCCTGTCCCATAAACAGGAGCTTTTTGCCGGGATGGCCGATCATAAAGGTATAGCCGGCCTTGAGGTTGGCAAATTTGTCCTCCGGGAATCCGGGCATTTTATTGATCATGGAACACTTAAGATGTACGACCTCATCGTGGGACAGCGTCAGGATATAGTTTTCGCTGGTAAAATATGTCAGGCCGAAGGTCATCTTGTCGTGGTGGTATTTCCGGAAATAGGGATCCTGCTTCATATACTCCAGAAAATCATGCATCCATCCCATATTCCATTTGAAGGTAAAGCCCAGTCCGCCGTCCTCCGGTGACTTTGTAACACCGGGCCATGCCGTGGATTCCTCGGCGATCATCATGGCGCGAGTATGTGTTCCAGTGAGGACGCTGTTTAAGTGGCGGAAAAATTCAATGGCCTCCAGATTCTTGTTTTCTCCATATTTGTTGGGAACCCATTCGCCGTTATTTCTTCCGTAATCCAGATACAGCATGGAGGCAACGGCATCAACGCGGAGCCCGTCTACATGGTAAAGATTGATCCAGTAAAGGGCGTTCGCGATCAAAAAGTTTTTTACTTCATTCTTTGCGTAATCGAAGACCTTGGTGCCCCAGTCCGGATGTTCTCCCTTTCTCGGATCGGCATATTCATAAAGCGGTTCGCCGTCAAAATCGGCCAGTCCGTGGGCATCCTTCGGAAAATGGGCGGGAACCCAGTCGAGGATCACGCCGATGCCCTTTTTATGCATGTAGTTGACAAAATACATGAAATCCTTTGGGCTTCCGTAGCGGGCGGTGGGAGCGTAATAGCCGGTCACCTGATATCCCCATGAACCATCAAAAGGATGCTCTGCGATCCCCATAAGCTCAACGTGGGTATATCCCATTTTTGTCACATATTCTGCCAGCTCATGGGCTGCCTCCCGATATGTATAGAAGCCGTTTTTCTCCGGGCGGCTGGCTTTTCTCCATGAACCCAGATGAACCTCATAGATAGAAAGAGGAGCTTTTTGTGGATCGGCTGCCATTCGGTTCTCGACCCATTTATCATCACTCCAGTGGAAGTCGCTGATATCGGCGGTAACAGAGGCGGTGCCGGGGCGGAATTCGCTGCTGAAGGCATAGGGATCGGCCTTAAAGAGGATCCGTCCGTCTTGTGTGGTGATGGCAAATTTGTAAAGCTCTCCTGCTTTCATTTCCGGGACAAAGAGCTCGTAGATCCCGGAGTCTGCCAGAGGCATCATCAAATCAGTCTCCAGATCCCAGTTGTTAAAATCTCCTACAAGACTGACCGCTTTTGCGTGAGGAGCCCAGACAGCAAAGTAGAAGCCCTTTTTTCCTTTGTAGGTCTTTGGATGTGCCCCCAGCTTTTCAAAAATGTTATAGTGGGTGCCTTCGCCAAACAGATAACGATCCAGCTCGGAGATAAATCCGGTGCCGATCTCTTTTCTGGAAGTGACTTTATTTAATTTTCCGGTATTCTTCATGATTGATCCTCCCGAAGTTTAAATATAGTGCCGCTGTTCGGCATGAGTGTGATCGAAAGTTTTCCGTTTTCCACGGGAATCTGCCGCCCTAAGCCCGGTAAAAGCTCTGTGGCTTCTGATGCCCGGAGCGGGATCGGAATCGAAAGAGATGCCGGGGCATCGTCGTTATTTACCGCAGACAGTATCATGCTGCCGTCTCCCAGTCTGCCAAAGGCGTATTGACGGTTTGTGAGGAGAAGCTCTTTGTAGATCCCGTCGTGCAGCTCCGGATTTTCTTTATGTATTTTTGCCAGCTGACGGATATGTTCTTCTATGGGCAGGGAACGGCTTTCCCACTCCGTCAGGGATAAGGCCGGGCGTAAGGCATCGTCCGAGGTGCGGGACCGCCTTCCTTCAATTCCCCATTCGCTGCCGTAATAGACAGAGGGAATGCCGGGCAG
>USQV01000216.1 GCA_900556965.1 uncultured Clostridium sp. | reverse complement strand
CCTGTCTGTGCTCATCCTGATCGTATCGATCTGTGTGAAGATGTATATGTCCTATTATAACCGGTCAGTGGGAGTAAAGATAAACTCTGAGGCAATGAAGGCAACAGCCATGGACAGCCTGAGTGATACCATCGCTACCTTTGCGGTACTGATCTCCATGGCAGTCGTACATATCACCGGTTACAATATCGATGGCTGGTGCGGCTGTATTGTAGCCTGCTTTGTGCTTTATGCCGGTTATAATGCGGCAAAGGATACGTTAAATCCCCTTCTGGGGGAACCACCCTCCAAAGAATTTGTGGAGGAGATCCGCTCCATCGTTCTGGCCCATCCGGAGATCATAGGGATCCACGACCTTGTAGTCCATGATTACGGTCCGGGAAGGCGGATGATCTCCTTGCATGGAGAGGTGGCAGGCAACAGCAACATTTTTGAGATCCATGACGTAATCGACCGGATCGAAAAGGAGCTGGGGCAAAAGCTTGGCTGTGAGGCCGTTATTCACATGGATCCGGTCGAGGTGGACAACGAAAAGATCGCAGAGATAAAAACGGAGCTGTCGGAAAAGATACAGGATAAGCTCCCGGAGGTTTCGATCCACGATTTCCGCATGGTGCAGGGGCCGACCCATACAAACCTGATCTTTGATGTGGTAGTACCTTATGAATATGAAAAGACAGGTTCGCAGGTTAAGGCAGAGATCGAGGATATTGTCTCAAAAAGCTGGGAAAACTATTTTGCCGTGATCCATGTAGATCACTCCTACGTATAGGAAGAAAGCAGGAAATATTTATGGAAGAAAAAGAATTTCAAGGCTTAAATGCAGAAGAATATCTGGCAAGCAATCCGTTTATGCGTTATAATCATATGGAGATAACGAAGATTTCAAAGGAATGCAGCGAGATCCGGATGGAGGTACATCCAAACGGACTCAATCTGATGGGACAGGTTCACGGCGGTCTGATCTACTCTCTTGCCGATGTAGTCACGGGACTGACGGCAAGAGCAGATGGCCGCGAATATGTGACCCAGAGCGCCCACATAAACTTTATCGGGAACGTAAGCTCCGGAACCGTGATCGCGCGTGGACTTTTGATCCGCCGGGGCCGGACGATCACGATCGTCCGCGGAGAAGTTACCGATGAAAAGGGTAAGCTTCTGGCGGATGTGACCGTAGATATGTTCTGCACGAATGCACGGTAGGTGAATAACAAATAAGAAGTGGAGGAAACGAAGATGGACACTATGGATCTTATCCGGGAACAGGAATCCGACATGATCGAGATCAGAAGACACATTCATGCCAATCCTGAGCTCAGCAACGAAGAATTCAAGACAACAGAGCTTATCAAAGAGAAGCTCACCGAGTACGGGATCGAGGTTTGTGAGATCGGTTTAAAAACCGGTGTGGTCGGACTGTTACGGGGTGGAAAGCCGGGAAAGACAGTGGCAATAAGAGAAGACATCGATGCCCTCCCTATGGCAGAGCTGACAGGACTTCCCTTTGCGTCGAAGGTTGAAAATGTCTGCCATTCCTGTGGACATGATATTCACACCACCACACTTCTTTACTGTGCCAGAGTTCTTGCAGAGCTTAAGGGGGAGCTTTCCGGAAATGTGCTGTTTCTTTTTCAGCCGGCCGAGGAGGACGGCTCCGGGGCAAAGCAGCTGGCAGAGCATAAATTCTATGAGATCTCAAAGCCGGATGTCTTTGTAGGCCTCCATGTATCTCCGGAATTTCCGGCAGGCTCCATCGGACTGAAGCGTGGGCCGGCGAATGCCTCCTGCGATGTATTTTCGATTAAAGTGAGCGGAAAAGGCGGACACGGAGCTCATCCGGAAAATTGTATCGATCCGGTCGTTATCAGCGGTTACATCCTGACCCAGCTCCAGACTGTGATCTCCCGGGAAAATCATCCGGTCTATCCGGCAGTTATGACCATTGGCAGCATTCACGGTGGAAAAGCCCCCAACGTGATCCCGGACTATGTGGAAATGTCGGGAACTCTGCGGAGTCTGAATGCAGAAAGCAGAGAAAAGATGCAGAATGCGATCGACAGGATCACAAAATCCTGCGCGGAGGCGATGAGAGGCCATGCAGAGATTTCGTGGAAAAAGGGCATGCCGCCCCTTGTAAATAATGCAGAAGTGATCGACGGACTTCAGGCGGCCGCAGAGAAGACGATAGGTGCAGATCATGTGATCACAATCCAGAATCCGTCTCTCGGATCCGAGGACTTCTCATACCTGTTCCCGAAATATGCACCCGGTGCCCAGTTCAGGCTCGGCTCCGGAAATGATGCGGATCCCAATACAAGGCACGGACTCCACAACTCCAAAAATGTCTTTGATGAGAATTGCCTGGCAGCAGGAGCAGCAGTTTTGGTGCAGTATGTGAGAGACTTTTTGGCATAAAGGATTCAGCCTGACTATCCTTTAGATGATCGGCTGGAGGGAACTGTAAAAGTCTAAGACAACCTATCCGTGTGTGTCATAGCACGAAATCGGGATTTTTCATGCAAAAAATCGAGGTTTGTTCTTGACAGCGGAAACAAGACTGTATATAATAATGGGGCGTGCATGGGAAACGCCCCATTTTTTGTGCGCAAAACTAAGCTGAATTACAGCAACCACAGACAATATCGCAGGAGGTGAAAAGAATGCCAACATTTAACCAGTTAGTAAGAAAAGGAAGACAGACAGCAGCAAAAAAATCTACAGCTCCGGCTCTCCAGAAAGGATACAATTCCCTTCACAAGAAAGCTACAGATACATCTGCTCCGCAGAAGCGTGGTGTATGCACAGCTGTTAAGACTGCAACTCCTAAGAAGCCGAACTCCGCTCTTAGAAAGATTGCCAGAGTACGTCTTTCCAACGGTATCGAAGTAACAAGCTATATCCCGG
>USQV01000215.1 GCA_900556965.1 uncultured Clostridium sp. | reverse complement strand
GCTGTAAAACGCATACGTCGGGGCATCCCCGGAAGATTCCGATTCCACCAACGGAATCTCCGTACCCATGATACTTCTGGTCTTGATACGAATCGAATCCTCGATCGGAACCGTATAAGAAATCGTCTGTACCGTATTAATACCGATCTCCATATTTGCCCGCTGCAACGCCGCATACGCCTCACGGAAGGTCACATCGATCTGCGACTGGATACCCTTCGCCTCATCGATCAGGTTCATCATTTCACGGATCAGGATATTTCGCTTCTTATCCATCAGGTCGAATCCCTGGAGAGAAAGCGCCAGGGAATTCTTGGCAAGGATCAGATTTCCCTTGGTAGGGAAGGTATTTGGATCCATAAAATCCCCCCTTTTATTCCATCATAGACTTCGCGTCAGAGACAGCCTGTTCCACAAGATCAATGTCGGTCGGCTGATAATACTGATTCAGCACCTTCGTATCGATACGGTCAAGTTCCTCTTTCGGAAGCAGACCGAGCAGTTTCCAGCCGATATCCAGCGTTTCTGTGATCGTACGGTTTTCCATCGGTCCCTGACCGACAAATTCATGTTCAAAAGCATTTCCGAAAATCAGATATTTCTTATCCAACGGAGAGAGTTCATCTTCACCGATAACGGAAGCCAGTGCTCTGGCATCTCCTACTTTTGCGTAGCAGGAAAACAGCTGGTTTGCCACATCCTGATGGTCTTCTCTTGTGTAGCCTTCGCCGATGCCATCCTTCATCAATCGGGACAGGGACGGAAGTACACTGATAGGCGGGTAGACGGACTGTCCGTTTAATGCACGATCCAGAACGATCTGCCCTTCTGTGATATATCCGGTCAGGTCGGGGATCGGATGTGTGATATCATCATTCGGCATGGTTAAGATCGGGATCTGTGTTACGGAGCCGCTGCGGCCTGCAACGATACCGGCACGCTCGTAGAGAGAGGCAAGATCGCTGTAGAGGTAGCCGGGGTATCCCTTTCGGGACGGGATCTCACCCTTGGAGGAGGAGACCTCACGCATGGCCTCGGCATAAGAGGTCATATCCGTCAGGATGACCAGAATATGCATGCCCTTTTCAAAGGCAAGATATTCTGCAACGGTCAGGGCAACCTTCGGGGTGATCAGACGCTCGACAACAGGATCGTTAGCCAGATTGATGAACATGGCTACATGATCCAGAACTCCGCTTTCACGGAAGGTACGCTCAAAATATTCTGCTACGTCATATTTTACGCCCATCGCGGCAAAAACGACAGCAAATTTTTCATCTGTATTATCGCCGAGAGAGGACTGCATAACGATCTGGGCAGCCAGTCGGTCATGGGGGAGTCCGTTTCCGGAGAAGATCGGGAGCTTCTGCCCGCGGATCAGGGTCATTAACCCGTCAATGGCGGAGATACCGGTCCGGATATAATTTCGCGGATATTCTCTGGCCACCGGATTTAAAGGCTTTCCGTTTACATCCAGCTGCTTTTCCGCACGAATCGGGCCTAAGCCGTCTGTCGGATTTCCCAGTCCGTCGAAGGTGCGTCCCAGCATATCTGCGGAAACGCTGATCTCCATAGGATGTCCCGTTAAGCGTGTATGTGTATTTCTTAAGGCCATGTTTTCCGTACTCTCAAATACCTGGATAACTGCCTTATCCTCATAGGCCTCTATAATACGGCCCAGCTTCTTTTCTTTTCCGTCGACGGTCATTTCCACGATCTCATCGTAGGAAGCCCCGGAAACGCCCTCTAAGACGGCCAGAGGGCCATTTAAAGAGCTTAAGCCAAGATATTCGATTGCCATTTTCTCTGCCTCCTTATGCGTTCCGTTCCATTACGGAATTATAAAAATCATCGATCTGCTTTAAATATCCGTCAAACAGATCAAGACGGTCATTGGGCACATCATATTTAATGGAGATGATGTGCTCGAATATTTTTTCCTCTTTCAGTACGGACACCGGCATACCCATGGAGATCAGGCTTCGGCATTTCTTGTAAAGATACAGGATCGTCTCCATCATTTTGAACTGCTTCTTTAACGGAACGCAGGTATCGTCTTTGTGGAAGGCGTTCTGCTGAAGGAAGCCAA
Organism: uncultured Clostridium sp.; assembly: GCA_900556965.1. The sequence continues at coordinate 832 of USQV01000215.1, read as the reverse complement.
GACGGATCACACGGGCGATCTCAAGTACCAGCTTCTGGTCATCCGGAAGAACATCGGAGCCGATCAGCTTTACGATCTCCATAAGGCTGCTTTCCTTGTTCAGGATCGTGACAAGCTGGTTTCTGTAGTCCACAAAACGGCTGTCGACATGTTCGGCATACCAGCCGGAGAGATCGTTCAGATATTCGGAATAGCTGGTGAGCCACTGGATCGCCGGGAAATGTCTGGCATAAGCAAGGTTTTTATCCAGTCCCCAGAAGCAGCGGACAAAACGCTTTGTATTCTGGGTTACCGGCTCGGAGAAGTCTCCGCCCTGCGGCGATACAGCTCCGATTATGGATACGGAGCCCTCTGTCCCGTTTAAATTCTGTACCATGCCGGCACGCTCATAGAACTGGGAAAGGCGGGATGCAAGGTAAGCCGGGAAGCCCTCCTCGGCAGGCATTTCCTCCAGACGGCCGGAGAGCTCTCGAAGGGCCTCAGCCCAACGGGAGGTGGAATCGGCCATGATGGCAACATGATATCCCATGTCTCTGTAATATTCTGCTAAGGTAAGGCCGGAGTAGAGGCTTGCTTCACGGGCCGCAACCGGCATGTTGGAGGTATTGGCAATCAGCGTGGTGCGCTCCATCAGGGGATTTCCGGTCTTCGGATCCTCAAGCTCGGAGAATTCCTCCAGAACCTGTGTCATCTCGTTTCCACGCTCTCCACATCCGATATAGATGATGATATCGGCATCAGACCATTTTGCAATCTGGTGCTGGGTCATGGTTTTTCCGGTACCGAATCCGCCAGGGATGGCTGCTGTGCCGCCTTTTGCGATCGGGAACAT
>USQV01000214.1 GCA_900556965.1 uncultured Clostridium sp. | reverse complement strand
CCACTGCTTATTGCTTTTCGCAATTGAAGCAGGGGACTTACTTGATTCGGTTAAAAAAGAGTATCGCCCCGGGCGGTGTGCAGGATCTCCATTAGGATTTCCTCCCTCCACGAGGTGATACTCTTTTTTTATGATACGCAACGATCTGTCAGGACAGATTATTCGTTGTCTTCTTTTTTCTCTCTCTTATCTGAACGCTCCCGTCTGTCGGAACGGTCTCTGCGGTCACCATCTCTACGGTCACCACGATCCCTTCTCTCCTCGCGGCGCTGCGGCTGTGTCAGCTTATCCAGATCAGCAGTCATATCCTCCGGTCTCATGGTCAGATTGATCCTGCCCATGCGATCTACCTCTGTGACTCTTACCGTAACCTCGTCGCCGATATTGACAACGTCTTCAACCTTTGCCACACGCTTGTCAGACAGCTTGGAAATGTGAACCATACCATCCTTATTCGGCGCCAGCTCTACAAATGCGCCAAACTCCATGATCCTTACGACCTTTCCGGTAAAGATCATTCCTGCTTCCACGTCGGTAACAATGTTCTTAATGATGGAGATCGCACGATCGATCATTTCCTGATCTGTGCCGCAAACGTTGACTGCACCATCATCTGTAATATCGATCTTTACGCCTGTTTCTGCGATGATTCCGTTGATGACCTTACCCTGCTTGCCGACTACATCACCGATCTTTGCCGGATCGATCATGATCTGGGAAATCTTCGGAGCATACTTGGACAGCTCTTTCCTCGGCTCGGAGATTACCGGAGCCATGATGTTGTCCATGATGTATACACGGGCTTCACGGCAGCGTCTGATTGCCTCCTCGATGATCGGGCGGGTCAGTCCATGGATCTTGATATCCATCTGGATCGCAGTGATACCCTTATGAGTACCGCCTACCTTAAAGTCCATATCGCCGAAGAAGTCTTCCAGTCCCTGGATATCGGTAAGCACAAGATAATCATCATCTGTTGCACCTGTTACCAGACCGCAGGAGATACCGGCTACCATAGATTTGATCGGAACACCTGCTGCCATTAAGGATAAAGAGGATGCACAGATACTTGCCTGAGATGTGGAACCATTGGATTCCATTGTCTCGGATACGGTACGGATCGCATACGGGAATTCTTCCTCGCTCGGAAGTACCGGAACAAGAGCACGCTCAGCAAGGGCTCCATGACCAATCTCACGGCGTCCCGGGCCTCTGGAGGGCTTTGTCTCACCTACAGAGAAGGACGGGAAATTGTAGTGATGCATATATCTCTTTGTTGTTTCATTCTCATCCAAACCATCAAGACGCTGTGCCTCGGAAAGCGGTGCCAGAGTACATGCGTTTAAGATCTGGGTCTGTCCACGGGTAAACATGCCTGAGCCGTGAACACGCGGTAAAATATCGATCTCCGCTGCTAACGGACGGATCTCGTCGATACGGCGGCCATCCGGGCGCTTGTGATCCTTTAAGATCATCTTTCTGACTGTCTTCTTCTGATACTGGTAAACAGCATCTCCGATAAGCGGGAGCCACTCCTCGTTCTCTGCAAAGGCCTCCTCAAGGCGCTCTGTGATCGCACGGATATTTTCCTCACGCTTCTGCTTTTCGTCTGTAAATACAGCTTCTTCCATCTCCTGGGGCGGAACGATATCCATAATTGCTGCAAACAGCTCCTCCGGGATTGCACAGCTCTCGTAGGTGTGCTTTTCTTTTCCGCACTCAGCAACGATCCTGTCGATAAAGCGGATGATCTCCTGGTTTACCTCGTGAGCCTTAAAAATCGCATCGATCATCGTCTGCTCTAATACTTCGTTGGCACCAGCCTCGATCATGATAACCTTTTCTCTTGTGGAGGCAACGGTTAATGCGAGATCGGATACCTTCTTCTGTGCAGCAGTCGGGTTGATGATAAATTCACCGTCGATCATGCCGACCTGTGTTGTTGCACACGGGCCATCAAAGGGGATATCGGAAATGCAGGTTGCGATAGCGGAACCGAGCATTGCGGTAAGCTCCGGGCTGCATTCCTGATCAACAGACATAACGATGTTGTCCAGTGTAACATCGTTTCTGTAATCCTTCGGGAACAGCGGACGCATCGGACGGTCGATAACACGGGAGGTAAGGATCGCATTCTCGGAAGCCTTTCCCTCTCTCTTTGTGAATCCGCCCGGGATCTTTCCTACTGCGTATAATTTTTCTTCGTACTCTACACTTAACGGGAAGAAATCGATCCCGTCTCTCGGCTTATCCGATGCAGTTGCGGTAGAAAGAACAACTGTATCGCCATAGTGCATTAATGCTGCACCGTTTGCCTGTTTTGCCACACGTCCTACTTCAACAGTAAGAGTACGTCCGGCAATATCCATAGAAAAACTCTTAAACATGGTTTCGTCTCCTTTTCTTATTGTTTAATATCAGCAGAAGAAGCCGAAACTACTAAACCGTACACGATCTGCTCATGTACCCTTTAGCGGTCTCGGATGTTTCTTCCGCCATTAATCTTACAGCCTCAGGCTCATAAAATATAAGGGTGGGAACAAGCTGCTGCCCCACCCTTAAGCTTTGTAATTACTTTCTGATGCCTAACTTCTCGATAAGAGCACGGTATCCTTCCAGATCTGTTTTCTTAAGGTATGCAAGAAGACCACGTCTCTGACCTACCATCATAAGCAGACCACGTCTGGAGTGATGATCCTTCGGGTTTGTCTTTAAATGCTCAGTGAGCTCAGCGATTCTTGCTGTAAGAATTGCGATCTGAACCTCCGGTGAACCTGTATCTCCTTCTTTTCTGCCGTACTCAGCGATGATAGCTGCTTTCTTTTCCTTTGAAATCATTTTGATTTCCTCCTTAAATAAATTAATTCTCACCGTACACTAAGTCTCGGTCGGAGTTGTCCGCTGACCGGGTGCCGGCGTATTAAACGCAC
>USQV01000213.1 GCA_900556965.1 uncultured Clostridium sp. | reverse complement strand
CTTCTTCGGTCATGATTTCAGGCTCCTTTGTGGCTGCCGTGTCCTCCGTCGCAAAGCAGGTCATGCTCAGTGAGAAGACCATTGCCATTGCGAGCAGGACAGATAGGAACTTACGCATAGTGTTTTCCTCCTCTTTTTTTAAATAGCTCTTTCGTAGCTGCCCGCAGGCCCCACCGATATCACGTCCCATCTCTCTGCGGACAGTGACATTAATACCGTGCTTTTCCAGATATGCCTTGAAGGCTTCGATCGCCTCCCGTCCGGACTGCCTGTAATCGCGCTCCTTTATGGGATTTACCGGAATCAGGTTGACATGTCCATGCATGTTACGGATCAGCTCTGTGAGCCTTCGCGCTTCATCCAGATTATCATTCACGCCCTGCACAAGACTATATTCAAAGGTAAGGCGACGTCCTGTCGTTTCATAATACTCCCGGCAGGCAGGAAGGATCTCTGATAACGAATATTTGTTTGCGATGGGCATCAATGTTTTCCTTACCTCGTCATTAGGGGCATGAAGGGAAAGGGCAAGTGTCACCGAAAGACCTTCCTTTGAGAATTGCCTGATTCCCGGTACGATCCCGCAGGTTGACACCGTTATGTTCCTCTGGCTGATATTTAAACCGTTTTCATCACTCAGAAGCCGGATAAAACGCACCAGATTGTCGTAGTTATCAAAGGGTTCTCCGCTTCCCATGACTACCACATTGGAAACGCGTTCTCCTGTTGTTTTCTGGATCATGTATATCTGATCCAGCATTTCGGAGGCCGTAAGATTTCTTGTAAGTCCATCCAATGTGGAGGCACAGAAGCGGCAGCCCATCCGGCAGCCCACCTGTGAGGAAATGCAGACCGAATTCCCATGCTTATATTTCATGAGAACACTTTCGATCACATTTTGGTCATTAAGTGCAAACAGATACTTTCTTGTCCCGTCAATTCCGGACTCCAGTACCTGTACCGGCTTCAGTGATGTATAGACGGAATTAGCCTCCAGCTTTTCTCTTAAGCTTATGGAGATATTTGTCATCTCCTCGAAGGAGCGGGCCAGCTTGACGTGCATCCACTGATAGACCTGCTTCGCACGAAACGGCTTTTCGCCCAGCTGCTCCATAAATTCCGTCAGTTCAGAAAGCTCCATTGACTTTATATCTTTTTTTTCCATAATCTGCTGTTCCCAAATCTATTTTACTTTTTGAAATGCTGCGATAAAGAATCCGTCTGCCTGATGAAGTCCCGGAAGGATCTGGATCCGATTTCCGTCACATTCCTCTCTGAGACATTCCGGAAGCCGCTCTCTTAAATCGAGCTTTGAAAGCTTCAGCTCATTTTCAATCCAGTCGGCATTATCTTCATTCTCAAGTCTGTTGATCGTACATGTGCTGTAGATCAATATTCCTCCCGGCTTTACATATCGGACGATAACACCGAGGATCTCTTTTTGAAGCCTTGAAAGCTCTGAAAGTTCCTCCTTCTTTAGCCGAAACTTAATGTCCGGCTTTTTTCCGATTATCCCCAAACCGGAGCAGGGAAGATCAGCGATCACAAGGTCTGCCTTTTCTTCCATGTCCGGATCAAATACGGATGCATCCCATACACGGGTCCGTACATTTGTAAAACCACAGCGTTCTATATTTTCTTCTACAAGAGATATCTTATATTCTGTCAGATCCCGTGCCTCTACGAGGCCGGTTCCTCTCATAAGATCTGCAATATGGAGGGCTTTTCCGCCCGGTGCACTGCAGACATCGAGCACATAGCTGTCCGGCTTCGGTGAAGCCACAAGCCCGACAAGGGCAGAGCTCGGATCCTGTACCATAAGGAGTCCGTCCCGGAATTCGTCAACCGCGTCAAGATAGTCGTATCCGCTTAGTGACAGTACAGCTGGCGAAAATTCGGTATCCTCTGCCTGTATTCCCTGAGCCGCAAGACGGTTTTTCATCTCTGATACCGTACATCTGCTTTCATTACAGCGGACAGTTACAGGCCGCTCCGTAAGAAATGCGGAAGCGATCTGTTCTGCTCTCTCTTTTCCGTAGCTTTTCTCCCACAGGGAAAGCATCCAGACCGGGATCGAATATTTTTCAGAAGGCTCCTCAAAGACCAGCTTTTCTTTTTCCCGGGCAACGTTTCTCAAAACTCCGTTTACAAATCCGGTAAGTCCCTGAAATCTTCTCTTTTTTGCCAGCTTTACTGCCTCATTGCAGGCCGCCGAATCGGGAACCCGTTCCATAAACAGGATCTGATACACCGACATTCTTAAGATCACACGGATCACTGGTTTCATTTTCTTTACCGGTACCTTAGAAAAGCGGCCGATCACGGCATCGATCCGGATCAGATATTCCAATGTTCCCTCTGTAAGCCTTGTGATGAAGGCACGATCCTGCTTTTCCAGATACTGATATTTTTCAAGTGCCTGTTTCAAGACGAGATGGCTCAGCTGTCCTTCCTCTAATACCTCTAAAAGGATATCCAGAACGATCTCGCGAGTGCTTCTATCAGTTGTCACGTCGGTTTCTTCCTCCAAACAGAATGATCAGACGAAGCAGCTGAAGGATCGATGCTGCGGCGGCCGCCACATAAGTAAGCGCTGCAGCGCTCAGAACCTTTTTTGTACCGTTAACTTCCTCTGCCAGCAGGATCCCCTGAGAATCCAAAAGCTTTATTGCACGGCCGGAAGCATTAAATTCCACCGGAAGGGTCACAAGCTGGAATAAAACAGCCAGGGTAAACATAAGAATACCGATCTGCACTAAAGGAGACCCGAGACCGCCAAAGATCACACCGATCATGATAAGGGGCCATGAGAGCTGTGAACCGAAATTGGCCACAGGCACAAGCGCAGAGCGGAAACGTAACGGTGCGTAATCCTCATTATCCTGCATGGCATGACCGCACTCATGAGCTGCCACGCTGACCGCAGCAACAGAATCAGAGCCATACACCG
>USQV01000212.1 GCA_900556965.1 uncultured Clostridium sp. | reverse complement strand
GGATGGAACACCGAGAGATGTCTTTTCCAGAGTGAAGGAGCTTAAAAAATACAGTCTGGATGTGCCGCAGGTCACGGAGCTGGCTGATGAACTGAAGGCGGCGGGAATGGATATTCCCGACGGCATTCTTACGATCGATGAGCTGGTGGACAGTTTGGTACCGATCTTAGGAGGAAAAGAAGCCTGATGTCTATAGAAATCAAACATCTGAATCATATTTACGGCGAGAATACGATCTTTGAGCAGTATGCGTTAAAGGATGTGAACCTGACGATCCATGACGGAGAATTTATCGGTCTGATCGGGCATACGGGATCCGGAAAATCGACACTGACCCAGCATTTAAACGGCCTTTTGAAAGCCAGCAGCGGAGATATCCTCTATAACGGCGAGAGTATCTACCGGGAAGGCTATTCCATGAAGGAGTTAAGAAGCAAGGTGGGGCTTGTCTTCCAGTACCCTGAGCATCAGCTCTTTGAGGTAGATGTATTTTCGGATGTGTGCTTTGGTCCGAAAAACCAGGGCCTGAGCCAGCAGGAGATCGAAAACAGGGCCGCGGAGGCGCTGCGGCTCGTAGGACTGGATGAGAGCTTTTATAAGCAGTCTCCGTTTGAGCTTTCCGGCGGACAGAAGCGCCGTGTGGCCATTGCAGGGGTACTTGCAATGAAGCCGGAGGTTCTTATTCTTGATGAGCCGACCGCCGGTCTGGATCCCAAGGGAAGGGATGATATCTTAGGACTTGTAAAAAAGCTTCATGACGAACAGAAAATGACGATCATCCTGGTTTCCCACAGTATGGAGGATGTGGCAAAATACGTTTCCCGCCTTGTTGTGATGAATCACGGAGAGAAGGTTTTTGACGGTACGCCAAAGGAAGTATTCCGCCATTATAAAGAGCTGGAGGCCATCGGACTGGCAGCTCCCCAGATCACTTATGTCGTGCATGCTCTGAGAGAGCGGGGGATCTTACTGGATCAGGATATCACGACGGTGGAAGAAGCAAGGGATGCAATCCTTTCTTTGTGGAAAAAACATACATGCACGGCCAAACCCCATGAACATCAGGAAAATGCAGGACAGATGGAGGAAACAAAATGTTAAGAGATATAACACTGGGACAATATTATCCGGTGGATTCTGTTTTGCACCGGCTGGATCCCCGAACAAAGCTGTTTGGGACGCTGGTATATATCGTATCCTTATTTATGGCAAACTCGGTATGGGCTTATGTGGCAGCGGCCGTATTCCTTGTGGCGGCGATCCGTCTTTCCAAGGTTCCGGTCAAATTTATGGTAAGAGGCCTGAAATCCATCGTTGTCCTTCTTCTGATTAGTGTCAGCTTCAACCTGTTTTTGACACCGGGAACCCCGATCTTTAAAGTAGGATTTTTGCAGATGACATGGGAAGGACTGGAATTTGCCGGTTTTATGGCGATCCGTCTCGTATTTCTTGTCATGGGCTCTACCATCCTTACATTGACCACGACCCCAAACCAGTTGACGGATGGACTGGAAAAGAGTCTTGGATTTTTAAACCACGTCGGAGTTCCGGTTCATGAGGTGTCGATGATGATGTCCATCGCACTTCGTTTTATCCCGATCCTGATCGAGGAAACAGATAAGATCATGAAGGCACAGATGGCCCGAGGGGCCGATTTTGAGAGCGGGAATCTGATCCAGAAGGCAAAAGCCATGGTTCCGTTGCTGGTGCCGTTATTTATATCTGCCTTCCGCCGTGCAACCGATCTGGCGATGGCGATGGAAGCCAGATGCTACAGGGGCGGCGAGGGAAGAACGAAGATGAAGCCGTTACATTATGAAAAGAGAGACAAGATCACATACGGCATGTATCTTCTCTATTTTGCAGTGATACTTGCTGTCAGACTGGCGGTATAATATGAAACGGATCAAGCTTACGGTTGCATACGATGGAACCGGATATTGCGGCTGGCAGCTCCAGCCTAACGGTGTGACCATTGAGGAAGTGTTAAATCGGACTCTTTCGGAGCTTTTGAAGGAGCAGGTGTCTGTCATCGGTGCCAGCAGAACAGATTCCGGTGTCCATGCACTGGGAAATGTGGCAGTTTTTGACACGGAAAACAGGATCCCCGGGGAAAAGATCTGCTATGCGGTAAACCAGAAGCTTCCGGAGGATATCCGGGTGCTGGCTTCGGAGGAGGTGCCGCCGGACTGGCATCCCAGAAAGCAGAATTGCATTAAAACGTATGAATACAAGATCTTAAACTGCAGGATCAGTGTGCCGACGCGCAGGCTCTACGCACATTTCTGCTATTATAGACTGGATCTTGAAAAAATGAGAAAAGCAGCCTCTTACCTTGTAGGAGAACATGATTTTGCCAGCTTTTGTTCTTCCGGTCATCAGGCGGAGGAAACAGTCCGCACGCTTTATGAGGTCTCACTGGAAAAGGGCATGGATGATATCATCACGATCCGCCTGAGCGGAAGCGGTTTCCTTTATAACATGGTCAGGATCATTGCAGGAACGCTTTTAGAGATCGGCACCGGCATGTATCCGCCGGAGAAGATGAAGGAGATCTTAGAGGCAAGAGACAGGCGTGCAGCGGGACAAACGGCGCCGGCACGGGGGCTGACTCTCGTAGGGATCGACTACGAGAAAGAGATCCAAAAAGAGATCGCAGGAAAAAATGAGCATTGGGATGCAGTGCTAGATCAGACCATGCTGGAAGCGGCAGGAATCTCTTATGTGCGGATCCGATATGCAAAGAGAGAGGAATTATCCCGGCTGATACGCCGGCTGGTGCATCAGGCATATCGAAACGGAGCGAAGGAGGTTTACGTGACTGTTCCGCCGGAGTATTCCGTTTCGGAAACGGAGTCCTATGGGTATTATCGGCTGAAGCAGAGAACTGACGGAAGCTATGAAACAAAATATATCGGAAAATGATGAAGTTATGCGGATCGTCCTAAGGG
>USQV01000211.1 GCA_900556965.1 uncultured Clostridium sp. | reverse complement strand
CCCGCTGCTTATATATCTGTATCAGCTTCCTGTAGCCCGGCGTTTCGATCACATATTTCTTATCCCTTCCCAAAAGCTCTGTAAGCAAGCCGTACAGATACTCCGTTCCGGCCCCCACGATGATCTGATTCGGATCCACGATCATTCCCCGGAAGGATTTCAGATGCTCGGAAATCGCCTTCCTTAGCTCCTCCACTCCGCAGACCGGAGGCACACACATCAGCTCCTCTTTTTTTTCCGCCATTACCTCTCTGGATATTTTTGTCCATATAGAAAAGGGAAAGCTTTCCGGAGAAATCCCGTTTCCTGAAAAATCTATTGCATATTCCTCTTTTTTCGGCACGGATATATCATAGCTGATATGTCCGGAATGAACAAGACGATTCGTCATCCCATTGATCTTTGACACATAGTAGCCCTTCTTCGGCTGTGTATAGATATAGCCCTCACTGATCAACTGGTCATACGCATTTTGTATCGTAATGGTACTAATACCATGATTGTTTGCAAAAGCTCTTTTAGAAGGAAGCTTTTCACCGGGCAATATATTTCCCGCTAAAATATCCTCTTTTATGCATTTATAAATGTATTCATATATCGGTCCTTCAATATGTCGAAAGTCATACGTCAGCATATTTCCTCCCGTAACTGGAATAATTAATTGTTCTTTTTTGGTTATTTCTTTATGACCAAACTTATTATATTATAAGATAAATTCTTTGTAAAGCGTTCTATGCAAATAAGAAAACACAGGAGGACAACAAAATGAATCAGTCTCAATACGAATTAAATAAAGGTCTTGCTCAAATGTTAAAAGGCGGCGTCATCATGGATGTTACCACCCCTGAGCAGGCAAAGATCGCCGAAGCAGCCGGTGCATGTGCAGTTATGGCTCTGGAAAGGATCCCGGCCGATATCCGTGCAGCAGGCGGTGTATCAAGAATGAGTGATCCGAAGATGATCAAAGGGATCCAGCAGGCCGTCAGCATTCCCGTAATGGCAAAATGCAGGATCGGACACTTTGTAGAGGCGCAGATCCTTGAAGCAATTGAGATCGATTATATCGATGAGTCAGAGGTGCTCTCTCCGGCAGACGATGTTTACCATATCGACAAGAGAAATTTCCGCGTTCCGTTTGTATGCGGTGCAAGAGATTTGGGAGAAGCACTCAGAAGGATCAATGAGGGAGCTGCCATGATCCGTACAAAGGGTGAGCCGGGTACCGGAGATGTAGTGCAGGCTGTCCGTCACATGCGTAAGATGAACGCAGAAATCCGCAAGGTTACCTCCATGTCAGCCGACGAGCTGTATGAAGAAGCAAAGCAGCTTCAGGTACCTTATGACCTGATCCGCTATGTCCACGAAAACGGCAAGCTTCCTGTTGTAAACTTTGCTGCAGGCGGTGTTGCTACACCTGCTGACGCAGCCCTTATGATGCAGCTTGGCGCTGAGGGAGTATTTGTCGGCTCCGGTATCTTTAAATCCGGAAATCCCGCAAAGCGTGCCTCTGCCATCGTTCAGGCTGTAACCAATTACCGGGATGCGGCTCTGATTGCTCAGCTCTCTGAAGATCTCGGAGAGGCCATGGTGGGCATCAATCCGAGTGAGATCCGGATCATCATGGAGGAACGGGGAAAATAATATGAGAATCGGAATCCTTTCAGTTCAAGGAGCCTTTATCGAGCATAAACAGATGCTGGAGGCTATCGCAGAAAAATACGAAGAACCGGTGGAATGTATTGAGCTCCGCCAGAAGAAGGATCTTGCTTCTCTGGACGGTCTGGTTCTTCCGGGAGGAGAAAGCACAGTACAGGGAAAGCTCATCCGTGAGCTGGGATTCTTTGACAGCCTGCAGACGCTGATTGGGAATGGTCTTCCGGTATTAGCCACCTGTGCAGGACTGATCCTTCTTGCACAGGAGCTGGAAAATGATCCGGTAAAGCACCTTGCCACCCTGCCGGTAACCGTGCAGAGAAATGCCTACGGCAGACAGCTGGGCAGCTTCACGATCCGCTCCGATGTCGGCGATATCAAAGATTTTCCTCTCGTTTTTATCCGGGCTCCTTACATTACAAAAGTATCCCCGGAGGTTAAGATACTGGCAGCTGTAGATCAGCACATTGTCGGTGTGGAGTATAAAAATCAGATCGGACTTGCTTTTCATCCGGAAATGACAAAGGATACCCGGATCCATGAATATTTTATCGAAAAGATCCGGCTTACCTGTCATCAAGAAAACTGATTCTTATCAATACCTGTACTCACCATAAAGGGTCTGGCTTACGCCGGATCCTTTTCCTATACTGTCCGATCCTTTTGACTTAAAGGCCAAAAAACGTTATAATAGTGACGATTGGAATCTATAACTTACATTTCGGAGGAATATCATGAATCAGGATTTAACAAAGGGACCGATCGTAAAGTCCATGCTGCTATTTGCCATCCCCATGATCTTAGGAGATCTGCTTCAGCAGTGCTACAACATTGCCGACACTCTGATCGTCGGGCGCTTCCTTGGGCCAAATGCCCTTGCAGCAGTCGGATCGTCCTTTACACTGATGACCTTTCTGACTTCGATCATTCTTGGCCTGTGTATGGGCAGCGGCGCCCTTTTTTCCATGCGGTTCGGACAGCGGGATGAAAAGGCTCTTTGCGAAAACCTGTGTGCGTCGTTCTTTTTTATCGCATTGGTCACCGTCCTTTTAAACATCGTATCCTACGCTCTTTTAGATGAGCTCCGCATTTTTCTACGCGTTCCCTCCGAAGTATGGGACGATATGCGAAATTACCTGTTTGTAATTTTTACAGGCATACCTGCTGTCTTTTTGTATAACTATTTCTCCTCCTTCCTGCGGGCGATCGGAAATTCCGTTGTTCCGCTGGTCTTTCTTGCTGTTTCCGCAGTATTAAACATTGCTCTCGACCTCTTGTTCGTGATCGGACTGAACAGGGGTGTTG
>USQV01000210.1 GCA_900556965.1 uncultured Clostridium sp. | reverse complement strand
GCGAGGATGCGCACCAGAATCACGCGCCAAGTCTCACGGACGTTCGACTTGAACTGAATAGCGATATCACTCTGAATATGTTGTTCAGCGGATTAGGAGGCGAAAAACTCTGCTTTTATAAGAGAAATGGGCATCTGCTGTCCTGTCCAGAGTTTAAAGGCCTCTGCTCCCTGATACAGGAGCATATAGGAGCCGTTGAAGCACGGAAGTCCTTTTTCACGAGCCAGCTTTAAAAGAAGCGTTTCCTTCGGGTTGTAGATAATATCAGAAACAATCAGTCCGTCCCTAAGGAATGAACAGTCCGGGATGGGGCAGATGTCTTCGTTCGGAGCCATTCCCATGGAAGTCGCATTTGTCAGGATCGTGCTGTCTGCAAGCTCATTTTTCAGGCGGTCTGTATCCTCAAAATCCCAAAGCTGTATCCTGCAGCCTGTTTTTTCGCGGAGTGCAGCTGCAGTAGAGACGGCGCGGTCGTAGAAGCGGCTTGTCCTTCTGACAAATACGGAGATCTCTTTTACGCCATCGAGGGCGGCCTGTACCAGAATGGCGGTGGCAGCACCTCCTGCGCCGAGAAGTGTCATCTTTTTTCCGATAATATCAAAGCCGGCATCTTTAACGGATCGCATATAGCCGATGCCATCCGTATTATGACCGATAAGGATCCCGTTATCATTTACGACCGTATTTACGGCTCCGATGAGACTTGCAGCATCAGAAAGCCGGTCGCAGAGGGTCAGCATACGGTTTTTATCCGGCATGGTCAGGTTAAAGCCGCGGACATGGAGCGCTTTCAGCCCGTTAACGGCGGTTTCAAGATTTTGTTCATTTACGTCAAAGGCAAGATATCGGTAATCCAGTCCGGCTTCTTCAAAAGCGCGGTTGTGCATCATGGGTGAAATACTGTGGGCGCACGGACTTCCCAGCAGACAGATCAGGCCGGTGTGGCCTGTGATCGGATGAATCATGGTTAAGCCTCCTTTGTTGTGGGCAGAAATCTACTTGCTGCTTATTATAACAGCCGTGGGGGAAGATTGCAATGCGGGATGAAGTTTGCTATACTTATGAAGGTACTGAATAGTTACAAGTAGACAAAAAAATCAGACAGGAAAAAAGTGACATGAAAAAAGAAAAATTAGACGGACATATTTTTTTGATCGGATTTATGGGATGCGGAAAAAGCACGAATGCTGCGTGCCTTTCCGATATGACCGGAGCAGAACTGATGGAGATGGATCAGGAGATCGCAAACAGCCAGGGGATGGCCATCACAGAGATGTTTAAAGTCCATGGCGAAGAATACTTCCGTGATCTGGAAACAAGCCTTCTTTATAGCCTTAAGGATCGGGAGCCGCTTATTGTGTCCTGCGGAGGCGGCGCAGTTTTAAGACGTGAAAATGTCGAGTTTATGAAGAAAAACGGAAAGATCGTTTTTCTCACGGCAGAGCCGGAAACAATTTTTGAACGGGTGCGCGACAGCAGAGAGCGTCCGGTGTTAAACGGAAATATGAATCTGGAGCATATCAGGGCACTGATGGAAAAACGGTATCCCAGCTATAGGGAGGCAGCAGATCTGACGATCTCCACGGACGGGCGAACAACAAGGGAAATCTGTCTTGAGATCCTTGACCGTATCTGCTTGACCAGAAATAAGTAATGAAATGACAAGTTCAGAAATGAATATTTCGGGAGGAATAATTAAATGCAAGTGAAAAGCGCACACCGGATTTTGCGTGTGTTCGGCTTCAATAAAAAGGCTGTGCTGGGAGTTATACTGGCCGCTTCCGTTCTAAGTGGCTGCAACACCGTGGAAAGAACGGCTGCGGCTGTCGGAGCAGAGGTGGCTGCGATCGCCCAGAGGGAAACAAAAGAAAAGATCGATTTGGAAACCGGTCTTAAAAGCAGCGAGAGAGTGGAGAAAAAGGCCGGTTCGGAAAGCAGTGAGAGATCGGAGAAAAAGACCGGATCGGAAAATAGCGAGAATGGTGAGAGAAGGATCAGTCTGCAAAGCGGTGAAAGCACAGAAAAAAAGACCGATGCTGAACATGTAGCGAACACGGAGAAATCTGATCCGGAAAACAAACAGAATGCTGAGGATGGAAGCAGTCCCGAAAACGGAGGAAATGGGGATAACACCGGAGGTTCTGATGAAAAAAAGGACTGTGTGCTTCTTTTTGCCGGAGATGTTTATTTTTCAAACCACGTTTTGAACGCATATACAAAGGCCGGAGGGATACAGGGAGTTCTTGATGAGGAGATCCGAAAGGAGATCGCCGCTGCAGATGTTTTTATGGTGAATCAGGAGTTTCCCTTTACAGACCGTGGAAAGGCGGCTGCGAATAAGCAGTTTACATTCCGGCTTCCTCCGGATAAGATCCATATCTTACAGGAGATGGGGGTAGATATCGTGACGATGGCCAACAATCATATCTTAGATTTTGGGCCGGACGGGATCACGGACAGTCTGAAGGCCCTTGATGAGGCCGGTATCCTTCATGTGGGAGCCGGTGAAGATATCGAGCAGGCAAAAAGGATAGAGATCATCGAGACCTGCGGCCGAAGAATCGGCTTTATCGGTGTTTC
The DNA here is from genome assembly GCA_900556965.1 of uncultured Clostridium sp. Next base: position 394 of record USQV01000210.1, on the reverse strand, counting down.
CAGAGTGTATATGGCGGAAAGCTGGGCAGCAGGTGCCGGGCATCCGGGTGTTTTTTCTGCTTACGATCCTTCCCCGTCTCTACAGGCAGTCCGGGAGGCAAAGGAAAAGGTGGATTATCTGGTGGTCTACATCCACTGGGGAGTGGAAAGAGAGACAGAACCGAAAGAATACCAGAAGGTTATGGGCCGTCAGTATATCGACGCCGGTGCGGATGTAGTGATCGGAAGCCATCCTCATGTCCTGCAGCCGATCGAGACCTATAAGGAGAAGCCGATCGTTTACAGCCTCGGTAATTTCGTGTTTGGAAGCAGTATCCCGTCTACGGAATTATTTAAGCTCACGCTTACAGAAGCGGGAATGAAAACAGAGGTGATTCCCTGTACCTCATCCGGC
>USQV01000209.1 GCA_900556965.1 uncultured Clostridium sp. | reverse complement strand
CTTTCACCCACCTATGAGCAAGCTCATGTGGGTTTAGACCTTGGTACCCTAGCATCATTTATCTTTTGTTCGCCTTCTCGACGTGCACGCTTCTGCCCTTGATCTTTGTGCGGTTCAACGCCTGCAGCACCTGATCTGCCTGAGCCCGCGGCACATCTACAAATGTATATTTATCATACATGTCAATACTTCCCACAAGGCGTCCGGACAGTCCGGACTCACCCGCAATCGCTCCGAGGATATCTCCCGGCTTCACGTTCTGATTCTTGCCAAGATTGATGAACAGACGGGTCATATTGTTCCTTGCGGATCTTCTGTCCTCGTATTCCTCCATATCGTCATAGCGGCTGCGGCCTCTGTCACCGCGCGCACCACGACCCCGGCCATCACGTCCGCGGCCTTCTCCTCTGCGGCCCAGCTCCTCCAGATCACGAAGCGGTCTGCTGTCCTCTGCGATATCCTCATAATCATCACCCATGGTCATCTTAAGGAAGGCAGCTGCCAGCTCCAAGGAGGAATAATCCTCTGCGATCAGCCTTTTTTCGATGATATCCGTCATCCGCTCCAAACCGCCCTCTGTGATCAGCTCCTGTACTTCATCTAAGATCTTTTCTGCTTTGATCGCTGTCACGTCATTTAGGGACGGGATCGGCTGAGGGATAATTTTTGTCTTGCAGAATCTCTGGATATCGCGAAGCTTATATACCTCACTTCCGACTACCAGACTGAAGGCGCGACCCTCACGGCCCGCACGGCCGGTTCTTCCGATCCTGTGGACGTAATACTCATCATCCTGAGGAATGTCATAGTTAAATACAGCCTCCACATCGTCAACGTCAATTCCTCTTGCTGCCACGTCGGTGGCAACGAGAATCTCTGTTGCTCCGTTTCGGAAGCTGTCCATAACACGATCTCTCTGCTCCTGCTTCAGATCTCCATGAAGACCTTCCGCAAAATATCCCCGTCCCTGAAGTGCCTGCACCAGCTCATCTACCTGCTTTTTTGTATTGCAGAATACGACAGACAGCTTCGGAGAATACAGATCCAGGAGACGGCACATAACCTCCACCTTCGTCCTTGGCTTGACCTCATAATAATACTGCGTTACCTTCGGGACGGTAAGCTCCTTTTTGACCACCTTCACCATTACGGGATCCTTCTGGAATTTTTTTGCAATATCTGCAATGGCCTGCGGCATGGTAGCGGAAAACATTACCGTCTGGCGTTCCTCCGGGAGCTGGCTTAAAATCGTTTCCATGTCTTCAAGGAAGCCCATGTTCAGCATTTCGTCGGCCTCATCGAGAACAACGGTGCCGATCTCATCGGTGCGGATCGTTTTTCTTCTCATGTGATCCATAACACGGCCCGGTGTGCCGACAATGATCTGCACGCCGCCCTTAAGCGAACGGATCTGCTTTACGATCTCCTGGCCGCCGTAGACCGGGAGTACCTTGATCCCGGACATATATTTGGCCAGACGGCGGATCTCCTCCGCAACCTGGATCGCAAGCTCTCTTGTGGGGCACAGGATCATTGCCTGTGTCTTTTTGCTTTCCGCATCGATCTTCTCCAGAAGGGGGATACCGAAGGCAGCCGTTTTTCCGGTTCCTGTCTGTGCCTGGCCGATCATATCGCGTCCTTCTCTCTGCACCGGGATCGCCTGTGCCTGGATCGGTGACGCCGCCTCAAAGCCCATATCTGTTACTGCTCTTAAAATACGCTCATCTAAATTCCACTCGTCAAATCTGATTGTTTCCATTTGTTTTCTTCCTTTTCTATTAGCATAAAAAAGAGAAGATTCAAGTGTTTCCCGAATCTTCCCCATTCTTCATCCCATAATACTATATCAGCAATCTTATTTCCTGTCAAGTGCCGGTTTTTTGTAACACATATAACCGAAGGCCGCTAAAACACCGACTCCATAAATAATAAAGGTGCAAGCAAAAGGCAGTTTTGCGTTCACGGAATAAATAAATCCTGCGATCAGAGAACCGGCAATACTGCCTAAGGACTGGGTCGCATTGAAGAATCCCATAACGATGTTCCTCTGCTCCGGCTTTGCATTGTTGGCCACCATATCCTGAAGCACCGGAACGCTGACGGAATATCCGGCATAGGCGATCATACTGAAGGCAATAAAAATTCCGATGTTGGACGGCAGCATGGTTCCGAAGGAGGCTGCCGCACAGATTGCGATCACAACGACCATAGACTTTTTCATATTCGTCTTGCTGATGATCCAGATACATAATGTCATGTTGGAAATAAAGGAAATAAATCCAACTGCCGCCTTGATGATACCATTATAAGAGGAGGTCAGGCCGAGCTGATCCTTCAGATAGTAGTTAAAAGCCTGATCGAAGCCGGTATTACCAAAGTTGATCAGAATGTTTACGGCAAACAGCATGGCAAAGGCCACATTCATAAACTTTCGGCTGTCCATAAATGCCTGGAAGGGATTGGCCTCTTTCATCAGCTGTTTCTTTGATACATTCTTTAGCTCTGTGTTTCCGTCCGGAACACAGATAAAAAAGAAAGCAACAGCTACCACTAAAAGGGTGATGGCCTGAACAAGGAAGGCTGTTTTTACGGAGATCTCTCCGAGAAAGCCGCCGACCATATATCCAAAGGCACTGGCAACACTCTTGATCGTCGCACTGTAGGTAAGATATCTTCCCTGATCCTCCGGGCGGGAAACGTTAACGATATAAGTAAGAAAGCTTACAAAGATACCGCCGGTGAAAAGTCCGGCAAACATTCTGGCCAGAATGATCATGAGCTCTGTTGTTGCGTAGGCGAACCACACCTGAGCGATCCCATATCCGCAGCAGCATACCAAAAGAGATAGTCTGGATGAAATATAGACGTTGATCTTCCCCCAGAAAGGAGACATCAGAAAGCTGGTTATCAGCATCGCTGCCAGAGCTACGCCGAACATGTAGTCATGCAAATGCAGGTTCTGAATAACTGTGGGGGTTACCGGGTGTGC
>USQV01000208.1 GCA_900556965.1 uncultured Clostridium sp. | reverse complement strand
GGAAATAATCTCTGTGCGGGGCATACGGAATGTGATGCGATCATCATGGATCATGCAAAGATCAGCTCCATTCCGGAAATTACAGCAAACCATCCGGATGCGGCTCTGATCCATGAAGCGGCGATCGGAAAGATCGCCGGAGACCAGTTGATCAAGCTGATGACGTTAGGTCTTACGGAAGCAGAGGCGGAGGCACAGATCGTAAACGGATTCCTGAAATAAAGCCGAATGGAAGTGTGGGGATAAGCTATGGTTATACAGTCCATTAAAAGTGTTTTTGCAATTATGATGCTTATTTTTATCGGCTTTTATTTTGCCGGTAAAAAGTGGTTTGGAAAGCCGGGGATGGATTTCCTTTCCAAATTTACAGTGGAAGCCACACTGCCCTTTTATATGTTCTACAGTATCCACCGTGATATCGGAACAAGAAAGGGACTGATCGAGCTGTTTTCCAAGCTTCCGGTAACCTTTTGCCTGATCCTGTTTATTCTTCTGCTGGCAGCTCTTACCGGCAGAGTCCTGCGGATCGCTCCGGAGCGCAGAAACACATTTACAGTCGCGTGTGGTTTCCCCAATGTGGTATTTATCGGATTCCCTGTAATACAGGCATTGTGGGGAGACGGGATCACGTCTGTTGGGGCAGTCTATTATATTTCGAGCACGGTATTATTCTGGACGATCGGTATCTGGCTTCTCCAAAGGGATGGGAAAAACGGAAAAGCTTCGGAAAAGGCCTTCTTGTCGGGGCTTAAGATGCTGATCTCACCGGCGATCATCGGCATGCTTGCCGCTATGCTCGTTGTGTTTTTTGAGATTCCGGTTTCCGATATTATATTAAAGCCGTTGTCCATGATCTCCCAGCTCACCTCACCGCTCGCTCTGATCTTTATCGGAAGCGTGATCAGAAATATGGATCCATCTTCAATCACGCTGGGAAAAGATGTGGCTGCCGCGCTTTTTGTGCGGTTCTTAATCGTTCCTGCAGCAGCAGTTTTCTTTTTAAGTCTGATGCCGATCCCTGCACAGATGCGCGAGGTATTCTTTATGCTATCTACCATGCCGGCAATGGCTCAGATGGGAATCATGGCAAGACAGTATAACAGGGATTATGAATTTGCCTGTACGATCATTACAATGACGACGGTGATCAGTATGCTTACGATCCCTCTGTTTATGTATCTGATACAGCAGTTTCAGATATTCGGCGCCTGATTGCCGTTTCCTGCACATTTACAGACCGCTTTGCAGTATCAAACCGGAACAGATTGCATAAACAGGATATAAGAGTATATCTGCGGGGAAAAATATGACCGATCAGAAAGCAGAAAACCTTTTAAACCTTGCGCTTTCTGTGCCTGAAGAAGAACGAAAGCAAACGGCGGAGCTGAATGTGGGGTTTGAACAAAAGGACAGGACATGGGAGATCATTGTTAAATATAACGGAGATCTGAGGGCTGTATTGGAAACGCGCTTTCCTAAGGTTCGAGTACATATCCTTACCGGGGGATTTGCAATCCTTCGCGTGCCGCAGGAGCAGATAGAGCAGGTGATAAGCCTGAAGGAAATTGAATATGCAGAAAAACCAAAGAGGCTGTATTTTGCCATAGACAAGGCGAGATCGGCCTCTTGTCTTATTCCTATGCAGGCAGGCGCAGAGGGACTTTCCGGCCGGGGTGTGCTTTTGGGGATCGTAGATTCCGGAATCGACTATTTTCATGAGGATTTCCGTAATGCGGATGGAAGCAGCAGGATCCTTTTTCTGGCGGATCAGGTCTCCGGCAATATTTACACAAAAACAGAGATCGACCGCGCCCTCAGATCAGGGAGCAGGGAAGAAGCAAAGAAATGGATCCCGTCAGAGGATGTTGGCGGGCATGGAACGGCAGTCGCCGGGATCGCGGCAGGAAACGGGCGGGAAAGCGGCGGAAAATATCGTGGTGTAGCTTATGAGAGCGAACTTGCGATCGTGCGCCTCGGGATAGCAGGCCCTTATGACTTTCCGAGGACAACGCAGTTGATGGAGGGAGTGGAGCTTATCGTCAGGGCGGCATCAGAACTTTCCATGCCGTTGGCGTTAAATATCAGCTTTGGAAATTCCTACGGCTCACACGACGGGAACGGTCTATTAGAGCGGTATCTGGATTCTCTTTCCGGAGTCGGAAAAAGTGTATTTGTGATCGGAACCGGGAATGAAGGAGCATCGGGCGGGCATACATCCGGTCGTTTGCAAAGCGGAGAAGCTGCAGAGATCGAATTATCGATCGCACCTTATGAAACGGGTTTTGGTCTTCAGATATGGAAAAACTATGAAGATGATCTTCAGATATGGATCAGTGATCCGGCTATGACAGAGGTGCGGGAGGTGAGCAGGAGGCTGGGGCCTCAAAGGATCCTGTTGAAGAATGCGATGATCTTAGGCTATTACGGAGAACCCGGGCCCTACAACACAGCACAGGAAGTGTATCTGGAATTTTTGCCGGTAAAACAATATATAGAAAGTGGGATATGGAGGATAATCCTTAAGGCAGGCAGGGTGAGGGAGGGAAACTATGATCTCTGGCTTCCGGCGGAAGCTGCCCTGAATAAGTCGACGAGGTTTTTGCGTCCGACACCGGATACGACACTTACGATCCCTTCGACCGCGATCCGTCCGATCTCAGTGGGGGCTTATGATGCCTCTACGGGGACGTATGCCCCTTTTTCGGGAAGGGGAGATACAAGATTGCGAAGACTTCCGAAGCCGGATCTGGCTGCTCCGGGCGTCGGGATCATGACAACAAAAAGCGGAGGCGGGTACAGTCCGGTGACGGGAACCTCATTTGCCGCTCCCATGGTGACAGGAGCCGCTGCACTGCTTATGGAATGGGGGATCGTAAGAGGAAACGATCCTTATCTTTACAGCGACAAGGTGAAAGCGTATTTAAGAACGGGAGCCAAAGCCCTTCCGGGCTTTGAAGCATATCCGAATCCGGAGGTGGGATGGGGAGCATTA
>USQV01000207.1 GCA_900556965.1 uncultured Clostridium sp. | reverse complement strand
GTATCTGATCGTATATGACAGAGAAAAAAAGGCAGTAAATCTGCTCACCCATATCGCCTTAGCAGAGTTTCCCGTGCCGGAGCAGGAAAAACTGATGGAAGGGATATGGTTTGCAACGATGGCAGAAATCTTCAGCTATCTGGAATCTTACACCAGTTAATACTTGAAATTTGCACATCGAACCGATATACTAAAGGGTATGCAAGCCCGAGGCTTAAGGATACAGGAGTGGCGGAGGAGAAAATGGACCAGAATATTGTTGTGATCGGCGGGGGCGCCTCCGGAATGATGGCGGCGATCGCTGCTGCGGAACGGGGCGCCCGTGTGATAATTTTAGAGCATGGACAGAGAGTGGGAAAGAAGATCCTGTCAACAGGAAACGGAAAGTGCAATCTTACGAATCGGAATCTCTCTGCCTCCTGCTATCGGTGCTCTCAGCCTGAGTTTCCGATGGAAGTGATCGGGAAATTCCCGGTGGCTGAAACATTACGATTTTTCCGACGTCTGGGTGTTGTGACAACAGAAAGAAATGGCTATGTGTATCCGGCCTCCGGTCAGGCCCAGACGGTTCTTGATGCACTCCGGGAGAAAACAGAGAGCTTAGGCATCCGGACGATCCTCGAATGTGAAGTAAAAGAGATAAGAAAAAATGCGGCAGGCTTTGAGATCCGGACCTCTGCTAAGCCCCTTAGGTGCAGCCGGGTCATTCTGGCGGCCGGTTCTAAGGCAGCACCTGCTACCGGATCGGATGGGAGCGGATATGCTCTGGCAGCGGCCCTAGGCCACAGGATCATTAAGCCGCTTCCCGCCCTTGTTCAGTTAAAATGCCGCGGAGATTACTTTAAATCCATATCGGGAGTCAGAACAGAGGCGGAGGTTTCCTTATATACAAGCGGAAGAAAGGGAACGACCGGTAGATTTCTGGCGTCGGACAGAGGAGAACTGCAGCTTACAGATTACGGGATATCCGGTATTCCTGTCTTTCAGGTGAGCCGGTTTGCAGCGGAAGCACTTGACCGGGATCAAAAGGTCACGGCTATCGTTGATTTTTTCCCCGACTTAAGCCGGGAAGAATTTTTCAGGCTTTTAAGGGAGCAGAGAGGTTTCCTTAAGGGAAGAAACATATCGGGCTTTTTAAATGGGATATTTCATAAAAAGCTGGCGGCGTTGTTTTTAAAAACTGCCGGTCTTTGCGGAGACCGAAAGGTGGAGACACTTTCCGATAAAAATCTTTCGACACTTTGCGATATCGTGAAGGGAATGGAGATCCCGGTAACAGGGACAAATCCGTATGATAAAGCACAGATCTGTATGGGTGGAGTATCCACAAGGGAGATAGATGGCCGGACAATGGGATCAAGACTTGCCCCGGGACTCTATTTTGCCGGAGAGATCTTAGATGTAGACGGGATCTGCGGCGGCTATAACCTTCAATGGGCATGGTCAAGCGGTTATCTGGCCGGGATCAGTGCAGCAGACAACAAGGCAGCAGACAACAAAGCAGAAAAGAGAAAATAGGAAATAGACGAAACTTCAAAGAGGAGCGTTACATAGATGATCCGAATCAATCAGCTTGCCCTTGAGATCGGGCATGGCCCGGATGCCATAAGAAAAAAGGCCTCCCGTCTTTTAAAGGTTCCGGAGACGGCGATAAAAAATATCACGATCATCAGACGATCGATCGATGCAAGAAAAAAAGACAGGATCCTATTCAGCTATATCGTGGATGTGGAGCTGAAGGACGAAAAGAAACAGAAAGCTGTAGTTAAAAACGCAGGAAATGTAAACATTCAGATCGAAACAGAGGAACCCTATCGGTATCCCAAATGCGGGGAGGAGCCGTTAAAGGAACGTCCGGTCATAATCGGAGCAGGCCCGGCCGGACTATTTGCTGCCCTCTCTCTTGCCGAAAACGGATACGAGCCGTTACTTTTAGAGCAGGGTGACCCGGTGGAGGTCCGGGCGGAAAAGGTGGAGAAATTCTGGAAAGAAGGAAGCGAAGCCCTTGATATACGCTCGAATGTCCAATTCGGTGAGGGCGGAGCCGGTACCTTTTCGGACGGAAAGCTGAATACGTTAGTAAAGGATGTTTCCGGAAGAAACGGCATGGTTTTAAAAACCTTCACGGAGGCAGGAGCGGATCCATCGATTCTTTATGACAGCAAGCCCCACATCGGGACAGATGTTTTGCGAAGGGTCGTTATCAATATCCGAAAACGGATCTTAGATCTGGGAGGAGAGATCCGCTTTCAAAGTCAGGTACAGGATCTTCTGATCCGGGATGGCCGGATCTTTGGCGTGTGCCTTTCAGACGGAAAAGAGATCGCGGCCGGAGCGGTGATCCTTGCGGTCGGACATAGTGCCAGAGAGCTGTTTCGCTGCCTGAAGGAGAGAAAGATCCTTATGGAGCCGAAGTCCTTTGCCGTAGGGCTCAGGATCCAGCACCCTCAGGATATGATAAACCTCTCCCAGTACGGCAGGGAGGAAGCAAAAGATCTGGGAGCGGCACCCTATAAGGTGACGGCGAAAACCTCGTCCGGCAGAGGCGTTTATTCCTTTTGTATGTGTCCGGGCGGATATGTGGTCAATGCCTCCTCAGAAAAGGGGCGTCTGGCTGTCAATGGGATGAGTAATTTCCGCCGTGACGGTTTAAATGCAAACAGCGCCATCATCGTTGCCGTCACACCGGAGGATTTTCCGGAGCCGGGGCCCCTTGGAGGGATCGAATTTCAGCGGAAGCTTGAAGAAAAGGCCTTCCTTCTCGGTAACGGGAAGATACCCGTCCAGCTCTATGGCGATTTCTGCAGACACCGCGAGTCTACTGCGTTTAAGGACGTAGTCCCGCAGTTTTGCGGAATGCATTCCTTTGCGGATCTGCGGGAGCTTATGCCGGAGGAATTAAACCTTGCTTTTATGGAGGGAATGGAGCAGTTCGGCAGAAGGATCCGCGGCTTTGACCGTCAGGATGCGATCCTTTCCGGGATAGAGAGCCGGACGTCTTCCCCCCT
>USQV01000206.1 GCA_900556965.1 uncultured Clostridium sp. | reverse complement strand
GCCGCCGCGGATCGGAAGAACGATCGGCTCCATGCCGGCTCTTCTGGCTGCCTCTTCGGCATTCTCAATCAGATGGTAGCAAGGACGGATCTTCTCAGCCATGTTGTAGTAGGTGTCGTTGATAAGTACACTTACGGTTCCTTCTCCGTATTTTTCGTTAAGGAATGCACCGATCTTCTCTCCCATTGCCTTTCTTGCCTGGAATTTTGCCATGTCATGGTCACGGACGATGTAGTGGAGCTCCGCATTTTCAACATTGCCGGAAATTCCGTTTAAGTGGAAGAAGCCCTCGTATCCCTCTGTATACTGCGGCTTTTCTGCCTCCGGAAGCATGGACTGAAATTCGAGACCGATCAGGATCGCATTTTTCATTTTATTTTTTGCGCTGCCCGGGTGGATATTCTGTCCCTGAATCTTTACGACCATAGAAGCCGCATTAAAGGTTTCATACTCCATTTCTCCCCATGCACCGCCGTCTACGGTATAGGCAACATCTGCGCCCCATCCGGGAACATCAAAGAAGTCAACGCCATGTCCTACTTCCTCATCCGGGGTAAAGGCAACCTTGATCGTTCCGTGAGGGATCTCCGGGTGAGCCATAAGGTATTCTGCCATGGCAATGATCTCTGCAATTCCGGCTTTATCGTCTGCTCCGAGCAGAGTAGTTCCGTCTGTTGTGATCAGATCCTGTCCGATGTAATTCTTCATAAACGGGAATACTTCCGGACTTAAGTGGATACCAAGCTCCTTATTGAGAACGATATCTCCTCCGTCATAGTTTTTAACGATCTGCGGATGAGTGTTTTCGTCGGAAAAATCAGGTGAGGTGTCCATGTGGGCAAGGAAGCCGACTACCGGACAATCTGTCTTGACAGTTGCCGGGATCGTTCCGTATACATAACAGTGATCACTTAAGGATACATCCTTAAGACCGATCTCCTTTAACTGTTCAACGAGGAGCTTTGCGAGAGCAAACTGCTTCTCTGTGCTGGGTACGCACTTGGCATCCTCTGCGGACTGGGTATCAAAAGATACATACTTTAAAAAGTGTTCCACTACATTTGACATGACATTTACTCCTTCTCCATAGTTAGAATACGCGGCCGAAGCCTGTTCCGGCCGCAGAAGCTATCGACATCAGTATACCAGAAATTACCGGTTTTGTCCATGTTGTTAATTTCCCTGAAGGATCCTTGCGAGCTCCGAGGAGGAATTGAGGATGATCGTTTTGTTCGTCCCCTTTAAGCTGGCCTTGATCGCATCCAGACTGCGGATGTAGTTGTAGTAATCGGCTTTTCCTTCATCGTTATAGGCTCCGGAGAGGATCCTCATATATTCTGCTTCACCTTCGGCCCGGATTTTTTCTGCCTTCGCCCGGGCCTCTGAGATGATAATGGAGACATCGCGGTCGGTGGTGTTTTTGATGACGTTTGACTGATATTGACCGTCGGCAGTATAGCCCGCCGCAATATTCTGTCGCTCTGAGATCATGCGCTGATAGACGGCTTCCTTATTGGAATCCGGCAGATCGAGCATTTTTGTTTCGACCTTCTTAACGGTAATGCCGTAGCTTTCCAGTGAGGAGCCGATCTTTTCCGTGATGAGCTCTGCCAGCTTTCCGTCACGGCCGGATATGACATCAGCCTGATCCGTGGAGGAGATCACATTTTTTACGGCATTATAGACCACAACGGAAATACGGCTCTCGGCGTTTGCCTTATTCGCCCCGAGTCTGGAAAGGTATTCGAGGGGATCTGTAACGCTCCAGAGGGCGAAGGAATCCGTCAGCATGACCTTTTTATCTCTGGTATTGACCTCGCTGGGGATCAGGTCGTGTACCATCTCATAATTGGGGATGGATTGGGTCGTCTGGAGGAAGGGGATCTTAAAGCTGAGTCCGGGAGTGTCGATCACGCGGACTACTTTTCCAAACTGAAGGACAAGCTTGTATTCATCGTTATAAGTGCTGACCATAGCCGATTTTAACGTGATCACTGCCAGAAGAAGGATCACAAAGGTTATTATTCTTTTTCCTGTTCGCTTCATTTGCTTTCCTCCTGAGTGTTATCTGCGGCTGCCTTCGCGGTGTCTGTACCAAAGGGTTCTAACGGAAGGAGCGTCTGTGTACCGCTGCCGTTATCGATAATGACCTTCAGCTCGGGAAGCAGCTCCTCCAACGCCTCATAAAACATACGTTTTTTGGTGATAAGCGGATATTTGACATATTCGGCATAGGTGTCCTCAAAGCGGGCCACCTGTCCGTTTGCCTCATTGATCCTCTGCTGCTTATAGGCTTCCGCCTCCTGTAAAAGCTTATCCGCCTCAGCGTTTGCCTTTGGAATATTTTCGGACTGGTATTTTTTTGCCGTATTGATGGCTGTTTCCATACCCTGCTTTGCATCCTCTACGGCCTTAAAGGCATTGGCTACATCCTCCCGCGGCATCTCAGAATCCTGTATCGACACATTGTAGATGCCATAGCCGATATTCTCCTCCACAAGGCGGTTAGTAAGCTGCTCCTTGATCCGTTCCTGGATCTGTGTCTTTCCCGTTGTGATCACATCATCGACATTGTAAAGACCGACTGTATCACGGATGTAGCTCTGCGCTAAGTTTTTAATGATGCTTTCGTAGACCGTGCGGTGGCGGACTGCCTGAATGGGATCGGTAACCATATATTCCACATAGAAATCTACATTGATCAGGTTAAAATCATTTGTGATCATCAGGCTTTCCTTTTCAATAGAAACAGGTGTATCCGCATCGGCGCCGGCGGCCCGCTCCGGATCCGTGGTATAGCCGATTTGCATGCCTGTGATGGCTTTTGATACCTTCGTTACTCTTTGTATCACAGGAAGCTTAAAATGAAGGCCGGAGGCCTCCTGAACAGAGGGACTTCCGAAGGTCGTGACCACGGCCATCTCCTCCTCCGACAGTGTATAGTAGCTGTCGAAGCCGAGGATGCAGAGCAAAAAGACTACGACTACCGCTCCAAATACACGGCCTGCCCGGGCAAAGCCGG
>USQV01000205.1 GCA_900556965.1 uncultured Clostridium sp. | reverse complement strand
AAGACCAAATTCCTTTGCAATGCGGAGTGCGGTACAGAGGTCGTTTGCCTGATGAGCATGAGCCTTTAACGGGATCTCCTTGTTGAGAACCGGAATCAGAGCCTCAGACTTCTGGTCGTAAGCCGGGAGCTTGGAAGCATCGTCGCCTGCTGCTTCAACCTTTGCCTTGTAGATAGATGCTTTCTTTAATGCTTCGCGAAGGAGAGCTGCATTAGTCATACGACTGGAAATGCCCTGTTTCTGATAGCAGCGCTTCGGGTTTTCACCAAATGCACATTTCATCGCGATCGGGTTCTTTACGATCATGTTGTCAACACATGTTCCGTGGGGTTTGATCGCAACGAAGGTTCCGCCGAGAGTGTTGGAACTGCCTGGGCCTGTTGCCATACAGGTAACACCGGCTTTTGCAGCCATTTTCATACACGGATCGAAGGGGTTGATACCATCGATAGCGCGTACATGCGGAGTAACCGGATCGTTTAACTCATTGTAATCCTGCCCCTCATAGCCGATACCGTATCCGTCAAGACCGATGTGGCAGTGTGCCTCTACGAAGCCCGGATATACATTCAGTCCGGCAGCATCGATAACCTTGGCACCATCTGCGTTTAAGCCGGTTCCGATTTTAGCGATCTTTCCGCCGTCAACAAGAATGTCGGCAGTGATGGGCTCTCTGGAAACTGCTGTATGAAGCGTTCCGTTTTTAATTAAGATCATTGGAAAGTTCCTCCTTTTTGCTTTGCATTTAGAAAGCTTGTTTTATTATAACGTGGAGCACGCCTACAGCTTATATGTACTATAACGCGGATCCACGTTTTTTACCTGATTCATTAATAGTGATTCATTAATAATGATCCATTTACCGTGATCCCTTAACAGAAGGATCAGGATACCACGTTGATGGGGGCGCCTTCAAAATAGGCTTTTACGTTTCCACGAAGGATAGAGAGCAGGCGTTTTCTTGTCTCCAGTCCCTTCCAGCCCATGTGGGGAGTGAGGATCACGTTATCCATATCGTAGAGCGGGCTGTCAAAAGCAGGCGGCTCGACCTCCTGTACATCCAGTCCGGCGCCGGCAATTACACCTTCCTTTAAGGCTTCGATCAGCTCAGCCTCATTGATGAGGGCACCGCGGGAGGTGTTGATCAAAAAGGCCGTGGGCTTCATCAGCTCCAGAGTCTTGCGGTTAATCAGATGCTTTGTCTGGGGAGTGAGCGGACAGTGGAGGGATACATAGTCACTGTTTTTCAACAGTGTTTCCAGATCCACATACCGGATGCCGTCAGAATCCTGCTTCGGAGTCCGCGTGTATACAAGGATCTCCATATCGAGGGCACGGGCGATCTTAATCACCTCGCGACCGATATTTCCGGCACCGATTATGCCAAGTACCTTATTATTGACCTCCACATGGCTGACCTGAAGATTTTTTGTAAAGTTGTCATGATTTTTTAAAGCCAGCATACGAAGCTGCTTCTGCATGGAAGAACTTAAATTCAGGAGCATCATGATGGCTGTATGGGCTACTCTCTGGGAGCTGTAGGCCGGGATATTGCAGACCGTGATGCCTTTTCTTCTGGCAGCCTCAAGGTCAAGATTGTTATAGCCGGTTCCTGCCTCACAGATCAGTTTGACGGAATCCGGGAAACGATCAATGAGCTCACCGCTTACGGGCATTTCCTTTGTAACAATAACGGCCGCCCCATCGATCCTTTCTAAAAGCTGATCGGGAGTTGTTTCATCGAAAACGATGACTTCATCAGATAAAACGGAAAAATCGAGGCTTCCGTCAAAATTCATTTTAGCTGCATTTAAGACTACAGTTTTCCGGTTCATTTAGCGATCCCCTTTCTGAAAAAGATTCCTTCTCTATCATATATTCTGGAAGCAAAAAAAGCAAGTCACTTTTTCATTCTGTTGTGCATTTAAAACATCAGATTTTGCCATTCAGACATCATTTTGTGCAGTTCACACAACGTCTGTGACAAATATGATCGAAATCATTTTTTTTTGCAGCAATTATAATTTTTCAGAAGACAACAGCCAAAAAAAGTGCTACAATAACAGCATAGCATAGGCAAGGGGGGGCTGCTGCAGAAGGGATATTCTGCGGCTGCTCCCTTTTTCTTTCATTTTTCTAGTTACAATTATACAACAGAAGGGATGACACCAGTGGGAAGATATGACGAGATCTACAATTGTATTTTATTCATGGATATGGAAAGAGAGCATGTGAGGAAGCTGCTTTTAAAGCTTGGAGGGCGTATCCGGGAATACAAAAAAAGTGAATTTATTTTATCGGAAAAGAGTGTTCTGCAGGATATCGGGATCCTTTTATCCGGGGAGGCCTGCAAGGTGCAGTATTATCCGGATGGGACGGAGCAGATGGTGCAGAAGTTAAAAAAAGCCTATATGGTGGGGCTGGAGGTGGCAATGAGTCCGAGAAAGACGAGCCCCTATACGATTTATGCCGCTCAGCCCTGTGAGGTCTTCTGGTTTCCGGCACGCTGCATAGAAGAAGCCGGTACTCTTTCCGGGGAAGATCGAATCAATCTATACCGTAAAGTCGTTCATTTTCTTGCAAATGAAGATATCCGAAAATACCGGAAGATCGAGCTGCTCTCGATCAAGGGAGTAAGGGAAAAGATCCTGCGGTATCTGGAGCTGCAGGGATACCGGAAGCAGAGCGACGAGTTTGAGATCGATTTCAACAGAGAAGAACTGTCTAACTATCTGGGGATCAATCGAAGTGTCCTGTCCCATGAATTAAAAAATATGGAACGGGACGGGCTCCTGACGGTGCGGAAGAATCATTTTTGCTTGAAGACAGCTTCAAGTCGAAAAAGTTGTTCAGACAACTTATTTTAAAACGGAATTATGGTATACTTAAAAAGCATCGGTCGATCCGATGCTTTTTGTGGATAATGAAAATTTCCAACGAAAGGAAAACAGAGCATGAAGCTGGTAAGAACACAGGATGCGGTGGGACATGTATTGTGCCACGACATTACACAGATCATAAAGGGTGTATCGAAGGG
>USQV01000204.1 GCA_900556965.1 uncultured Clostridium sp. | reverse complement strand
GCCGGAGGCGAAGCCGCAGCTGATCGTATAAAAGATAAAGAATATCTGCTGTGCCTGGGATACGGCGCTCATCTGGAGCTGATCGATCCGTCCCAGCATGATACTGTCTAACGTATCGACGCTGACCCGCAGAAGCTGCTGAAGGATCATAGGCACAGAGAGCAGCAGGATATTTTTATAAAAAGATGGAGCCGTCACGATCCATTCTTTTTTCGCAACTCTACTTTCCATAGCTTAACCGCACTGCTTAATGCTCTCAACAAGCCATTTTCTGAACATGTTAAGATCCAGCTCCATAGCCACGCTCACATTCGGAGTTTTGCCGAGACGTCCTCTCTGATCGACCATCGTGTGTCCTGCCGTAAACTGACCGTCACACTCCACGTCAACAAAATAGTCCCTGCATACAAGGCATTCCGGGCATACGGCAGAGGCCAGTGCCAGTGCATCATGCATCATTGCACTCTCTCCGCCTTTTGCATGACGGCGGAACATAAAGTCGAGGATATCTGCTGCAAGGACAGCTCCCTTCTTGCCGCAGGCTCTTAATTCTGCCTTATCCTCCCGCATCATCACTGCTTTTGTTGTTACATCCAGACCAACCATTGTCATCGGTATGCCGGAGCCGATCACCAGTTTGGCGGCAATCGGATCGACCCAGATATTAAACTCTGCCGTCGGGGATACGTTTCCGCCAATGGCTGCTCCGCCCATAAACCAGATATGG
Organism: uncultured Clostridium sp.; assembly: GCA_900556965.1. The sequence goes on along the minus strand of USQV01000204.1, from coordinate 2,323 downwards.
CGGATCTTATCGCGAAGCTTGGGGTAAAGGCTGAGGGCAATGGCAATGTTTGTCATCGGGCCGACAACGAGAAGCTCAAGCTTTCCGTTCTCCTCCTCGGCGATCTTTCGGATCAGCTCCGGGGCTGCCATTTTAGAAAACTCCACCTTTTTTGCCTCCGGGAGCACAACATCTCCAAGACCTGTGGTGCCGTGGGTCGTGTCGTAATAGCTTCCTCTCGGGAAGAAGGGGATCCTGGCTCCGTGGGCCACTTCCGTCTGTAAGCCAAGGTATTCCACCATGTTTCTGTTATTTGTTGATGTATATGCCTCACATACATTTCCGTTCACGGAGGTGATGGCTCTTACGTTAATCTCCTTGCATCCAAAGGCTGCAATGATCGCGATCGCATCATCGGTACCGGTATCGCAATCAATAATAAACGGTCTCTGTTCCATAATGGGATTCTCCTTCCTCGTTGCTTATTTATAGTTTTTGATAAAGTCAGTCACAGCTTCTCTTGCCGGAACGCTGGGAGCTGCCCCTTTCTTCGTTACCGCAAGGGCTCCCGCAGCACTTGCCTGTGCCAGCACCTCGTCATGAGGAAGTCCCATTGCAAGTCCGGCAATGAAATAGCCGCAGAATGTATCGCCTGCCGCAGTCGTATCTACAGCCTTTACCTTATATATGTCATGGAAAAATGTTTCTTTTCCATCGTAGAAATAGGCTCCCTTATCTCCCAGTGTGAGCACAATGGAAGCAGTCTTATATTTTTCTTTAAGCGCAGACAGGATTTTCTGTGGCTCCTCCGATTCGATCCCGGCAAGGATCTTTCCCTCCACCTCATTGAGGATAAAGTAATCCACAAGTGACAGGTTGCAGCAAAACACACCTTCATCTGCCGGAGATGGATTGAATGCAACAAGAAGGCCGCGTTTTTTTGCCTCCTCCATTGCAAAGTCTATATTGGAGATCTCGTTCTGTAAAAGGATCAGATCGCCTGCCTCGAAATTTTCCAGCACGGAGGCGATATAGCTCTTTTCGATCCGTCTGTTCGCACCACCGCAGATAATGATATTGTTCTGGCCGGCCTCATCGATCTGGATCACCGCATGTCCGCTGGCTCCGTCTAACTGCTCCACATAACGGATATCCGCGCCTGCGGCCTTTAAGGTGTCTGTTAAGAGCTTCCCGTCCTCACCGACTGCCCCTGCATGGTAGACCTCTGCACCGGCACGCGCCAGAGCTACAGATTGGTTTAAGCCCTTTCCGCCGCAGAATTCTTCATATTTAAGTGCCTGAATCGTCTCCTTCGGCTGCACGAAACGCTTTACGGAATATGTCTTATCTACGTTTAGTGAGCCCAGATTTAAAATTTTCATACGCTCGCTCCCATCAAGAAAAATGTTTTCCGAAATCTTTTTCCTATAATAAAATGATACTCTTTTTCCTTGTTTATGTCAACATGTTTTGTGCAATATGATCGAAAAACCGTGAGTTGAACGCATTTTTCTCTACATAGTGTCAAATATTTCACAAACCGACCCTGATTTTGCCAAAAGCTTCTATCTCTCCCGCTGCTTTTGTGATATGCTGTGAGTAATGTAATTTTTCATCATGGAGGTAATTTATGACCATCAAGGAATTTGCCGCCCTCGCCGGTGTTTCCATATCCACCGTTTCCAAAATCATGAACGGCAAAGACGAAACCATCAGCTCGCGAACCAGAGAACATGTTCTCTCCCTTGCGAAGGAATACAATTATACTCCTTACGCCTCATCCGTGACTCCGTTTACAAAGACCCTCACTGTCGGCATCATTTTCCGCGATTTGAAAAAGACAGGCCGCATGATGCCGGGTATCCTGTCTGCTGCCATGGATCACGGATATTCGGTTCTGTTAAGGGAAAGTGCTGATTCTCCGGAGGCTGAGCTAAAAAATATCACTGCCATGGAGGCCGCGCATGTAGACGGGATCTTATGGGATCCGGTATCGGAGGAAAACTCAGAATATGTCCAGCGGCTGAATCGTGCCGGGATCCCGTTTTTATATATCGACACTGCGACAGATGGCGCCCGGCCGGATTTCAGAAAAATGGGCTATGTGGCTACGAAGGCACTGATCGACCGGAATCATACAAAGATCGCCTGTATCGCAGGCTATTCCCCTTCTGACAAAAGCTTTTATCAGGGCTACCGGGACTGCCTGTTTGAGAGCAGCCTCTCTCTGAATGATGCCCTTGTTTTCCCGGATGCCGACGCGCTTCCTGCCAGCAGCATCGCAAATCACCTGATCAGCGGTGTCGTCATTGCCGATTATTCACAGGCCCTCCGCCTGTTTCGC
>USQV01000203.1 GCA_900556965.1 uncultured Clostridium sp. | reverse complement strand
CCCATCGCTCTTGCTTATGCAGCAGCAGTCGCAAGAAAGGTTTTAGGAGATATGCCGGATCGCGTAGTGATCGGCGCCAGCGGAAGTATCATTAAAAATGTAAAATCAGTTATCGTTCCCAACACAGATCATCTGAAGGGGATCCTGGCGGCAGCAGCAGCAGGAATCGTTGCCGGAGATGCAGACAAGGAGCTTGAGGTCATCGCCAGTGTGAGCAAGGAGCAGATTGCGGAGATGAAGAAGTTCCTTGAGAATACAGAGATCAAGGTAGAGCACGTGAATAACGGCTTTACCTTCGAGATCATTGTTACATTATATAAAGGTGATTCTTACTCAAGAGTCCGTATCGTAAATTTCCATACCAACATCGTGCTGATCGAAAAGGACGGAAAGATCCTTAAGCAGGTTGAGGTCGATGGAGAAGGCGATGAGGGTCTTACGGATCGTTCTCTTTTAAATATGGAAGATATCTGGGATTTCATCAACACAGTTGATGTCGACGATGTGAAGGAGATCTTAGGCCGCCAGATGAATTTCAATATGGCGATCGCGGAAGAAGGGATCAAGGGCAATTACGGAGCGAATATCGGAAAGGTCCTTATCGATATGAACGGAAACGATATCCGCAACAAGGCAAAGGCAATGGCAGCAGCCGGATCGGATGCAAGAATGAACGGCTGTGAGCTTCCGGTTATTATCAACTCCGGCAGCGGAAATCAGGGAATTACAGCCTCTGTCCCGGTCGTTGTCTATGCGAAGGAGCTGGGAGTTGACGAGGAGAAAATGTACCGCGCCCTCGCACTTTCCAACCTGACGGCAATCCATCAGAAAACTCCGATCGGACGTCTTTCCGCATACTGTGGTGCAGTGAATGCCGGAGCCGGAGCCGGAGCAGCGATTGCCTACTTAAATGGCGGTGACTATCAGACAGTGATCCATACAGTTGTAAATGCACTGGCCATCGTATCCGGTATGGTCTGCGATGGAGCAAAGGCTTCCTGTGCTGCGAAGATCGCAGAATCCATAGACGCCGCACTTCTCGGCTACAATATGTACCTGCGCGGACAGCAGTTCTATGCAGGAGACGGAATCGTAAATAAGGGAATTGAAAAAACATTACAGAACGTCGGCCGTCTGGCAAAGGATGGCATGAAGGCAACAAACGATGAGATTATCGGTATGATGATCGAATGCTAGTCTGCGCCGTGCCTGCGAAGAATCGCGAAGAATAAGTAATATGGGAATATTTCTGCCATCGGCTTCAGGCCGGTGGCAGTTTTAGCTCAGTCGAGAAGATTTCCATCTCCGATTGGGAGAAGTGCCGATTTTTTCCATAAATTTGACGGATTAATTTGGCGGGTTTGATGTTGTAATTTTGGGGGAAAGTTGTTATAATCAGTGGCTGTTGTTGGAGATAGAAAATGATTCAGGAGGTTTGACGTGAAAAAGTTACTTGCTTTCTGCGGAAGTCTGTGGATGTGGTTTTTGATGAGTCCGATGATGACCATGGCAGCAGAGGAAGGCGTTTCGGATAAGACGGCTTCAATTCCGCTTTGGCTCTGTATTCCGTTTGCGGGGCTCCTTTTGTGTATTGCGATCTTTCCGCTGGTTAAAGCGGAGTGGTGGGAGACACATCAGCTGCATGCGGCGCTGTTCTGGTCTCTGTTTTTTATCATACCGTTTGCTGTAAAATATGGGATCGAGACAGCATCGGAGACGGTTCTTGAATGTATTATCAATGATTATCTGACCTTTATCGTGCTTTTATTCGGATTATTCTGCGTATCCGGTAATATTACCATGTCCGGTGATCTGGCCGGTTCCCCCAGGATCAATGTGGGGCTGCTGGCATTGGGAACCCTGCTTTCCAGCTGGATCGGAACGACCGGTGCCAGTATGCTTATGATCCGTCCTATCATAAAAATGAATGCATGGAGAAAGAGAAGAAGGCACATTATCATCTTTTTTATTTTCATGGTGTCTAACCTTGGAGGCTGCCTTACTCCGATCGGAGATCCGCCCCTCCTTATGGGATTCATGCGCGGCGTGCCGTTTTTCTGGAGCCTAAAGCTTCTGCCGATCTTTTTGTTTAACATGATCTCATTACTGATCGTGTTCTACTTTATCGATATGAGAGCCTACAGAAAGGATATCGCAAAGGGCTTAAAGCCGGATATCAGTAAGCCCGGTACGGAGATCCAGCTCCGCGGCATTCATAATCTGCTGTTTCTTATCATGATTGTTGCAGCAGTTATTTTAAGCGGCACACTTCCGAGTTTACCGGCCTTTCAGGATGCAGAGGGCAAGGTAATGGGGATCCGGATTCTCGGAGAGGTTACCCTCACCTATCCGGCTATGATCGAGATTGCGATGATCCTTCTTGCCGCATTTTTATCCTTTAAGACAACGGATGTATCCATCCGTCGTGAAAACCATTTTACTTGGGGTGCGATCGAAGAAGTAGCGGTATTATTTATTGGAATTTTTATCACTATGCAGCCGGCACTTATGATCCTCAAGGCATACGGCCCGAAGCTTGGGATCAGTGCTCCCTTTGAGATGTTCTGGACGACAGGACTGTTATCCAGCTTCCTCGACAATACGCCTACGTATCTCGTATTCCTGACGACAGCCGGTTCGCTGGGCTTTGGAGATGGTATTGCAACGGCGCTGGGAATGATCCCGGTAAAAATGCTGGAAGCAATATCGGCCGGCGCTGTGTTTATGGGAGCAAATACATATATCGGAAATGCACCGAACTTTATGGTCAAGGCCATTGCAGACGAGAACGGTATCCGGATGCCATCCTTCTTTGGCTATCTGCTCTGGTCCTTTGGGATTTTGATACCTGTATTTTTGCTGGACACACTGGTGTTCTTTTTATAGAAAGGGGGAGGAAGTATGGCAGCGAACAGAGATGATATCAAAGAGCTGGCGGAGCACATTTATGATCTGGATGCAGAAGTTTACGTTCATCTGGGCTCCTCCCTCGGACGTGTATTTAACAGAGACAGGGAGCGATGCGTCAATGAGCTGACGGAGCTTTTAATGCAGCGTCATCAGG
>USQV01000202.1 GCA_900556965.1 uncultured Clostridium sp. | reverse complement strand
CTCGGTCTTCACGATAAGATCAAGCCGCTTTTAAAGACAGCAACCGCTTCCTTCGGAATCACAGCGTTCAACGAGCTGCAGGAATTATATAACGGAAAGTCTCTTGTTGAGGACGGTCAGTTTGCTCTGGAAGTGTTAAGACATATCAATGACAAGGTAAATGAGTTTAAGAATGCAGATGGAAACCTGTATGCCATCTATGCCACACCGGCGGAGAACCTCTGCGGCCTTCAGGTCAAGCAGTTCAGAAAAAAGTACGGGATCGTGGAGAACGTATCGGACAGAGAGTATGTGAGCAACGGCTTCCACTGCCATGTAACAGAGAACATCACGCCGATTGAGAAGCAGGATCTGGAATATCGTTTCTGGGAGCTCAGCAACGGCGGCAAGATCCAGTACGTAAAATATCCGATCGCCTATAACAAGGAGGCCATCCGTTCCTTAGTGCGCCGGGCCATGAAGATGGGCTTTTACGAGGGAGTGAATCTGTCCCTGTCCTACTGCGATGACTGTGGACATGAGGAGCTGAACATGGATGTATGCCCGGTATGCGGAAGCAAGAACCTGACAAAGATCGACCGCATGAACGGATATTTAAGCTATTCCCGGGTAAAGGGCGATACACGTTTAAATGATGCAAAAATGGCAGAGATCGCAGAGAGAAAGAGTATGTAAATACAGGGAAATAATGATGAGATACCACAATATAACAAAGGATGACATGTTAAATGGGGACGGTCTTCGCACCGTCCTCTGGGTTGCCGGCTGCAGCCATGGCTGTAAAAACTGCCAGAATCCCATCACATGGGATATCAATGGCGGGATCCCCTTCGACGATGTAGCCAGAGAGGAGCTGTTTGCGGAGCTCGGCAAGGATTATGTTTCGGGAATCACCTTCAGCGGAGGAGACCCGCTCCATGTAAAAAACAGGGATGAGGTCGGAGCACTGATCGTTAAGATCCACAATGAATTTCCGGATAAGACGATATGGGTCTATACCGGATATCTCTGGGAGGAGATCCAGGATCTGCCCTTTATGAAGTATGTGGATGTGCTGGTGGACGGCCGGTTCGTAGATACGTTAAAGGATAATAAGCTCCACTGGAAGGGCAGCGCAAACCAGAACGTGATCGATGTGAAAAAGAGTCTGAAAACAGGAAAGCTCATCCTGCACGAAAAATAAAGGAATACGTATCGGAAAGCGACTACAGACCATATAGAGGAGAAATATATGCAGAGAATTGCCAGATTTGAAAAGGTGAGCTTTGAACAGTTTAAAAAGGACTGGAGCAGTGAAAATCCTAAAGACCCGGAGGAGAAGATCCGGGAGATCTATGACGGAATCCGTCTTCCGCACCGGGCAACGTCAGGATCCGCCGGATATGATTTCTTTGCTCCCTGCGATTTTACTCTGGAGCCGGGAAAGACAATAAAGATACTGACAGGGATCCGGGCATGGATCGAGGACGGATGGGTGTTAAAGCTCTATCCCCGCAGCGGTCTGGGCTTTAAATATCGCCTGCAGTTAAATAATACGGTAGGGATCATTGACAGCGACTATTACGGCTCCGACAACGAGGGGCATATCCAGATCAAGCTGACAAACGATTCCAGAGAAAACAAGACTGTGGAGGTAAAGGCGAGAACCGGTTTTTCACAGGGGATCTTTCTGGAATACGGGATCACTGTGGACGATGACACGGATGCGGAGAGAAACGGTGGATTCGGAAGCACGACAAAATAGGTTCCGGAGGGAAATATGAAGGGGAAAAGAAAGACAGCTGCCCCGCTCGTTCTTACCGCTGCCCTGCTTGCGGGCTGCAATGGTGTCTCACAGGAGAGACAGGCGGCAAGGGAAAAGGGGATCACACTTTTGGATGCCGGAGACCACGAGGGAGCAGTCAGAGAGTTTGAAGCTGCTCTTGCCGATACAGACAAGGTATCCGAGTTTGAGATCGATGTTTTAAAATACCGGGCACAGGCGGAATATTTGCTGGAGGATCATACCGCAGCACTCCACACCTACAGTATCCTGAAGCAGATAGACGGAGAAAGGGCGGAGTACAGCTATCTCTCGGCGATCTGTGCCGCAGAAAATGGTGATACGGAGGAAGCCCTTCTGGAGCTTGAGGCCGGCCGGGCTCTGGATGAAAAGCATCATTCGGGGGAGACTAAGTCATCCGGATACCGTGAGGCTGTTCTGGCGTTGGGAAATGCGTTCCGAAAGGCAGGGGCTGTTGAGGAGGCACAGGAAACATATAAGGAGCTTCTTAATTCCCCCTATGATTCAACAGAGATCTATAACTGTCTGGCATTTTTGTCCATGGAACAGGGACAGTATGAAGCTGCACTGGAATATATCGGCCGCGGAAGAAAGCTTTCTGACGAGGTATCCGCGAAGGAGCTGGCATTCAATGAAGCGGTCTGTATGGAATATATGGGCCGTTTCCATGAGGCCTTGTCCTTGTTTGAAGGCTATGCAGAACAATACGGAAGCGATGAACGCGTAGAGCATGAGATCGCATTTTTGAACAGCAGATAGACATTGAGGATCATTTATGGCAGAAATGATAGAATTAAAGGAAACTGAGGAGAGAGTTATTCTGGCAGCGGTCAGTACCGGGCCGGAGGATGACACGGAGGCCTCTGTAGATGAGCTGGAGGAGCTGGCGTCGACGGCAGGAGCCGTCACGGTGGGTACCGTGATCCAGAACAGAGAGAGCGTACATCCCGGAACCTATCTTGGAAAGGGAAAGCTTGAGGAGATTCGGGAGCTGATCCTTAAGACAGAGGCCACAGGCGTTATCTGTGACGATGAGCTGTCCCCGGCCCAGCTTAAAAATCTGGAGGATGCACTGGAGACAAAGGTGATGGATCGCACCATGGTGATCCTCGATATCTTTGCGTCGCGTGCAAGAACGAAAGAGGGTAAGATCCAGGTCGAATTAGCTCAGCTCAGATATCGGGCTGCCCGTCTGGTAGGGTTAAGAAATTCGCTTTCACGTCTGGGCGGCGGCATCGGTACAAGAGGGCCCGGTGAGAAAAAGCTGGAGATGGACCGGCG
>USQV01000201.1 GCA_900556965.1 uncultured Clostridium sp. | reverse complement strand
ATATGAGGACACAGGGGCAGAGCCCGAAGATGATAACGAGGCTGCGGACGAAGATATCTTTGAGACAAAAAGCCAGAAGCTTCCTTCGCTAAAGGCCGGTGACGAGATAAAGGGTCTTATATTTACCGTAACTGAGGGGAAAACAAAGCCTCCGGCAAGATTTACAGAGGCAGCACTTCTGTCTGCCATGGAAAATCCTATCATGTATATGGAATCCAAGGACAGAGCCATGGCGAAAACACTGGGAGAAACAGGAGGTCTCGGAACGGTTGCAACGAGAGCCGATATTATTGAAAAGCTGTTTTCCGGCTTTTTGATCGAAAAGAAAGGAAAAGAGCTGCTGCTCACCTCTAAGGCAAAGCAGCTTCTAAGCCTTGTTCCGGAGGATCTAAGGAAGCCGGAGCTTACGGCAGACTGGGAGATGAAGCTTTCAAGGATCGCGAAGGGAACGCTTCGCAGAGATGACTTTATGAAGGATATCCGGGTATACTCAAGAGAGCTTACGGATGAGATAAAGGGAGGATCAGGGACATTCCGTCACGACAATCTCACGAATAAAAAATGTCCGGAATGCGGAAAGCCCATGCTGTTAGTGAAGGGAAAAAACAGTGAGCTTCTTGTCTGTCAGGACAGAGAATGCGGATATCGGGAGGTATTATCAAGAACCTCCAATGCCAGATGTCCGGTGTGCCATAAAAAGCTGGAGCTTCGGGGAAAAGGAGATGGACAGCTTTTCGTCTGCTCCTGCGGATACAAGGAAAAGCTTTCTGCTTTCCGTGCAAGGCGGCAGAAGGAAGGGGCCGGAGTATCCAAGAGAGATGTGGCAAATTATATGAACAAACAGAGAAAGGAGGCATCTGAGCCTGTGAATAATGCTTTTGCACAGGCACTGGCCGGAATACGGCTGGGAGAAAACAGAGAAAACGATGAAGGTTAGAAAAGCGATGGATGCCGTGAGTCTGGAAAAGATCCTGGCTCTCTATAATGAGGCATTTCCGGAGGGAGAGCAGAAGCCCTTCCGAATGCTGGTAGAAAAGCAGGAGGAGGGAAACGTAGATATCCTATATCTTGAGGAGGAGGATGAATTTGCCGGTCTTGCGATCATGGCAGCGGAGAAGGATCTCGTCCTTCTTGACTATTTTGCAATCGACAGCAGGAAAAGAAACGGCGGTGCAGGTTCCCGCGCACTGAAGGCCCTGACGGATTATTATGATGGAATGCGGATGATCCTTGAGATCGAGAGTACGAAGGTCGATTGTCCGGATCATAGTCTGCGTGCCCGCAGAAAGGGCTTTTACCACCGCAATGGCATGACGGAGCTTCCGTTTGATGTATCCTTTTTCGGGATCGAAATGGAGACAATGAGCAACGGTACCATGATCGACGGAAATGAATATGTGGATCTGTACCGAAACATATTTGGGTCTGAGGTGGCAGACAGAGTCCGTGTGCTGTAAATATAAACGTGAAAAAAATCCCTATAATGAATCGATTTTGAAATGAAACAAGACAACAGGAGGACAAATTTTAATATGGACAGGAAAAAGCAATTGCTTGCCATCGGACTCGCCGCAGTTTCAATGGCCGTGGCAGGATGTGCCGGCGGAAGCAAAAATGCCGCCATGTCGACGGCTCCGGCGGTCGAACTGACAAAGCTCCGGGAGGAGAAAACCGCAGTCGACAACAGCGGTGCCGATATAGAAGTGTTTACGCTGGAGCAGCCCATCGAATTCAGCTACAGCAGCGACGAGGCGGACATGTATTTCGTTTATAAGGACGGAACATGGCTGGACGGAGTAACCTCGGAAATTCCGTTGGATCAGGAAAAAATGCAGGAAATGACGGCAGGATTTTTAAAGCTGCACGCGGTAAAAAAAGTAGAGGAAGACATCGATCTCTCCCAATGCGGGCTTACAACTCCTAAATACTCTATCTCCGTCAGTGATGCTAAGAAGGGCCTTAAAACGATGGTGATCGGTAATAAGGATGAAGCAGGTAACTATTATATCCAGATCAATGAAAATAGTATTTATACGATCAAAAGTGAGCTTGCGGAATCTCTGATCTTTGATTATGAAAAGCTTGTGGTCAAGGACAGTCTGGATATTTCCGTTGCTCCCGAGGACATGGTGCGTGCCGTTATCATTAAAGACGGTGAAGCAAAAACCTATAAGACCTCAGACAAAGAGGTGATGAGTAGGATCGCCGCCGGCTTAAGCAGCCTTAAGCCATCAGAATATGCTTCTTATTATGCAGATGAGAATGAACTCTTTTCAAGAGGTTTGACAGCGGATAAACGGCTGGTCCTCAATGCTGAATTTAATACAGCAGATGGGGTCAGATCCATAACCGTATATGCCGGTGATTTTAATGACGTCTACGGTTCAATCAGGGCTGTCCAGATCGAGGGTTCCTCTATGGTGGCACTGGTGGATAAAGATATCGTAGGAAATCTTTTTAACCTGACAGAAGAAGAAAATACAATGCAGTAGAAAATAAAAAGTGATGCCGGCCGGTAAGACCTGACATCACTTTTTTCATGCATATTTATACCCCACCGAAGTGGAAGATGATCCCGATCACGGCTGATGCAGCGATAAATACTACCGGGTGAAGTCCTTTTGTCTTCTTACAGACAGCAGTAAAATAGTAGAGGACGATAAGAAGAAGGATATTCGGAAGGCTTATGAGCTTCATCAGATCACCGCTCGACTCGTAAGCCTTTTTGTTGAACATGATCAAGGTAAAGACAGATAAGCAGGCCGCAGCAATAAGTCCTGTGGAAGCCGGTCTGAGGCCATAGAAGGCATTCTGAACATACTTGCTGTCTTTAAAGGATTTAAGAAATCCGGCAATGATCAGGATGATGATAATGGAAGGCGTGATCAGTCCGACCGTTGCAACGACAGCACCGGGGATACCGGCAGTCGTAAATCCAACGTAGGTAGCCATGTTGACACCGATGGGGCCTGGGGTCGACTCAGAGATAGCAACCATATCGGCAAGCTGTCCGTATGTAAACCAGCCGGTCTTATCGGAAATATTGTAGAGGAACGGAAGTGTTGCCAT
>USQV01000200.1 GCA_900556965.1 uncultured Clostridium sp. | reverse complement strand
CAAACAGGGTGTCAGCGTGCTCTGGACAGTCGGATACCGATTTTTTATCCCGGTCTCTGTCTGGCTTCTGTTTGATGGCAGATATGCGTGCGATATCCGGCCGTGGATGCGGCAGAGCCTGTTTTTATACGCCGTCCATTTTCCAATCGTTCGTCTTGTAAACAAGGGCACAGCAGCCTTGCTCGGCTCTTTTGCGAAAGAGACGGCAATGGCGGCAGCGTCTCTTATCGTCTATGCAATTCTTCCGATGATCGTTGTGGCAATATCCTATCGGATCGCACGATTCCTCGGTAAATATGCACCGGCAGTCTGGCGGCTTTTATCCGGCGGCCGAAGCCTTTAAACAATGATGGCGGCAACATTCTATCTGATACCGCTTTCCGGTAAAAAACTCTTGCATTCGCGATTTAACTATGTTATACTTACTTAGCTGTTCTAAAGGGCAGAATATTTAAGAAGGCGTGACTGTCAGTCATGTACCAACTAATAGAGAGGTGAAAATCATGAAACAGGGAATCCACCCAAATTACTATCAGGCCAAAGTCGTTTGCAACTGCGGTAATGAATTTGTAACTGGTTCTACCAAGAAAGACATTCACGTAGAAATCTGTTCCAAATGCCATTCATTCTATACCGGTCAGCAGAAGGCTGCTTCCGCTCGCGGACGTATCGAAATGTTCAACCGTAAGTATGGTGTGAAAACAGACAAATAAGGTTTGATAAAGCAAGGTTGAGCTTTTGGAGATCTCTGAAAACTCAACCTTTTTCTTTTATTGTTTTTTGGAGGTCTGAAATTGAAATATTCCGGCATCGGGGGACAGGCAGTATTAGAAGGTATCATGATGAAAAACAAGGACAATTACGCGATCGCGGTGAGAAAACCGGATGGCGAGATTGAGATCATGAAGGATACCTATGTGAGTATGACAGAAAAAGTAAAATTCTTTTCCCTGCCGTTTGTACGGGGAATCTTCAGTTTTGCTGACTCCATGATCCTCGGAATGAAGGCGCTGACCTGGTCGGCAAGCTTCTTTGAGGATGATGAGGAGGACGAAGAACCTGGAAAAATTGAAAAATTTCTGATGGAGAAGTTCGGAGAGAAGTTAGAGAGCGTTGTCATGACGGCAGTTACCGTGTTTTCCCTGCTTATGGCAGTTGCGATCTTTATGGTGCTTCCGCTTCTGATCGCCGGCTTCTTTAAGAAGTTTATTACATCGGATACGATCATGGCCGTTCTGGAGGGCTGTATCCGTATCGCGATATTTATCGCCTATATTAAAGTGATCTCCAGAATGAATGACATCAAGCGGACCTTTATGTACCACGGGTCGGAGCATAAATGCATCAATTGCCTTGAGAACGGGCTTATCCTGAATGTGGAGAACGTCCGGAAAAGCTCAAAAGAGCACAAGCGGTGCGGAACCAGCTTCCTTCTTATCGTAATGGTGATCAGCATTCTGTTTTTTATGGTGGTTCGGGTCGATACGATCTGGCTGCGGATCGCAAGCCGCATCGTTCTCGTTCCGGTGATCGCAGGCGTTTCCTATGAGGTACTGCGCTTAGCCGGACGGAGCAATTCCAAAATTATGGATATCGTAAGCCGTCCCGGTATGTGGATGCAGGGACTGACCACAAAGGAACCGGATGATTCCATGATCGAGGTGGCCATCGCATCCGTGGAGGCGATCTTTGACTGGAGAGGATATCTGGAGGAAAATTTCCCGGAAGCATATCCGAAGGGATATTTTAAGGAGCAGGAGAAAACAATATGACCTGGGGAGAGCTTTTAAGCAGAGGACAGGAGAACCTTAAGGATGCCGGGATCATAGAGTACGGGCTGGATGCGTGGTACCTCTTTGAAGCGGTATTCGGCATGAGCCGGGCACAGTATTTTCTTCATGCGGCAGATACCGCGGATGTCTCGGAGGAGAAGCAAAAGGAATTTGAGACAGCGCTTTCCAGACGGGCAGGCCGCGAACCCTTACAGTATATTACCGGGGTTCAGGAGTTTATGGGGATGGGATTTCAGGTCGATCCGCATGTTCTGATCCCCAGACAGGATACGGAAACACTGGTGGAAGCCGTGCTTTCGGAAAACAAAGACCCGGAGCTCTCGATCCTTGATATGTGTACCGGCTCCGGCTGTATTGCCATCAGTCTTGCAAGGCTGGGAGGCTACAAAAAGGTGGAAGCAGCAGATATTTCCCGGGAGGCTCTTAAGAGAGCGGAAAAAAATGCAGAGCTGCTTTTGCCTCCGGAGGGTGTATCTTCGGAGCCAAAACAGACGCTCTGTTTTCGGGAGAGCGACATGTTTTCCGCATTTGATCCGGTCACAGAAAAGTTTGATGTGATCGTTTCCAACCCGCCGTATATTCCGAGCCGTGTGATTGAAGGACTTGAGCCCGAGGTAAAGGACTTTGAGCCGAGAAACGCGCTGGACGGTACGGAGGACGGATTGTTTTTCTATCGATGTCTGGCAGAGTCCTGCGGCAGATTTTTAAAGGAAAACGGAAAGGTATATTTTGAGATAGGACATGACCAGGGGGAGGCAGTCAGCAGTCTGCTGAAAACCCATGGTTTCAGTGATACAAGAGTGATAAAGGATCTGACAGGAAAGGACAGAGTCGTATACGGCAGATATCAGGCTGCCTATGGGTCGGATCAGTCTGTCAGAGAGGCTTAGGAGTGAAAAACTTCAGGATGATAGGAGGTTTTGTATGTTTGATCGTTTGGATGATATCGTAAAGCATTATGAGGAATTGATGCTTGAACTGAATAATCCGTCTGTGGCAGAGGATCAGAAGCGTTTCCGCAAGCTGATGAAGGAGCAGGCGGATCTGACTCCTCTCGTAAATACTTATAAAGAGTATACAAAGGCAAAACAGGATGTCGAGGACAGCCTTGCACTCCTTGAGGAGGAGAGCGACGAGGAGATGAGAGAGCTCGCAAAGGAGGAGCTTTCTGATGCCAAAAAGAAGATCGAAGAATTAGAGCAGCAGCTTAAGATCCTGCTCCTCCCGAAGGATCCGAATGATGATAAGAACGTTATCGTTGAGATCCGTGCCGGTGCAG